>CAZAWD010000116.1:0-4246 GCA_964488725.1 uncultured Methanomicrobiales archaeon
AATTTTCTTTTCATGTATTTGTTTTCTCTACCATTGCCAAAAAACTTGGTTTTGGATCATTATAGAGATGAGTCTCGAACTCAAGCTCCTTGATGCCTCCATTTATACTTCGTCATTTCAATGTACTCAGGAGGATGGTTCAAAACCACTTGTGCGGTATCCCCTATTATATTATAATCAACACCGAAATACCCGTGAATCAGTTTGTCTCTATTTTTCATCATATATTTTCATTCTGTAACTGTTCACCCAAAGCCGCGCAAAGGCGCATCACTTTGCAAGTATTGAATACCTTCAAAGGACATATACAATACAACATTTACATTGGAGCAATTCAACATGACTGAAGAAACACAGAAAGGAGGAAAAGGCACCATCGTCCTTGCCTTCTCCGGAGGTCTTGACACCTCGATTTGCGTTCCGATTTTAAAGAACATGTACGGCTACGACCGTGTCATCACCGTCGCCGCCGACGTCGGTCAGCCGGAAGCCGAAGTAAAGATGGCAACCGATAAAGGCAACCTCATCGCTGACAAGCATTACACCCTTGACTTAAAGGATGCATTCGTGCAGCAGCACGTCTTCCCCGCGATCAAAGCCAACGCCCTCTACGAAGGATACCCCATGGGCACCTCTCTTGCCCGGCCTATCATCGCCGAAGAGATTGCCAAAATCGCCAAAAAAGAAGGAGCACAAGCAATCGGCCACGGCTGCACCGGAAAAGGAAACGACCAGCTCCGCTTTGACTACATCTTCCGCATGAACGGATTCGACATCGTCGCCCCGATGCGTGAACACAACATGACCCGTGACTGGGAAATTGACTACGCCGAAAAGAACAACATCCCGGTACCGGTTAAGAAATCAACTCCGTGGAGTGTTGATGAGAACATCTGGTCCCGCAGTATTGAAGGCGGACACCTTGAAGAGCCCGATTACCACCCGCCGGAAGAGATTTATCACTGGACTGCTGCATTACAGGATGCACCAAACGAGCCGGAGATTGTCTCCATCGGCTTCGAAAATGGTGTGCCGGTCTCTCTCAACGGCAAGAAGATGGGCGGCGTTGAACTTATCGTCACGCTGAACAAGATTGCCGGAAAACATTCGGTCGGCAGAAACGATATGGTTGAAGATCGTGTTCTTGGTCTGAAGGCCCGTGAGAACTATGAGCATCCGGCAGCCACCGTTCTGCTTGCCGCCCACGCCGATCTTGAAAAACTGGTTCTTTCCCGCTATGAGCTGAAGTTCAAGCACATCGTTGATGATCAGTGGTCAGAGCTTGCCTACATGGGTCTGGTTCACGAACCGCTGTATCATGACCTCGCCGCCTTCATTGACAAGACGCAGGAGCGGGTTACCGGAACGGTTGATGTCCAGCTGTTCAAAGGCGGTCTGCACATTATGGGCCGGTCGTCGCCGTTTGCGCTCTATTCGATGGATATGGTGTCCTTTGATACGACGAGCATCGACCAGCGTGATGCTATCGGCTTCTCGAAGTACTTTGGTCTTCAGGGCAGGATGCTTCACCAGATTCAGAATAAATAACTTATGACAGATATTAATCGCGACGAGGTCTGCGTTCTTATTCCGGCGCTGAACGAGAAGGCAACGATAGGTTCGGTAATTGACGAGCTGAAGGCAAACGGGTATCATCATATTCTGGTTGCCGATGGTCATTCAACGGACGGGACGCCGGAGATTGCGCAGGAGCACGGCGCGATTGTGTTTACCCAGAAGGGGAAAGGAAAAGGGGCGGCGATGATTGAGGCGTTTGAACGCATTCAGTCGCCGTATATCCTGATGCTTGACGGCGACGGCACGAATCCGCCGGAGTATGCCGATGATATGGTTGAGCCGCTGTTTGCCGGACGGGCGGTTCATGTTATCGGTAACCGCCGGGCTGAGTTTGAGAAAGGTGCTCTGACCAGTCTTAACCGTCTGGGTAATGAGGTGATGAATAAGATGTTTCGGTGGGCGCACGGGGTGTATATGACGGATATTTTGTCCGGATACCGTGCGTTTACCCGCGAGTCTCTTTCCCAGATGCATCTGACGGAAGGCGGGTTTGAGATTGAGACGGAGATTTCATCAGAGGTCGTACACCATAATATGAAGTTTGAGGTGGTGCCGACGTATTATAAGAAGCGCCCCGGTTCTCCGACGAAGCTGAATCCGTTCCGCGACGGGTATAAGATTATTGTGGCGATTAATAAGTACGGGAAGATGAATAATCCGATGTTTCATTTCAGTCTGGTGGGTGTTGTGCTGGGTATTGCCGGATTTGTCTGCGGGGTGTATGTGGTTGTTGACTGGTTCGGCGGTATTGAGCATCTGCCGCTGACGGTTCTGACGATGCTGTTGATTGTGACGGGTATTCTTGTGTTTATGATAGGCCTTATCAGTGATATGATTCTTGCGTATCACCGCGAGGAGATGCGGGAGCTGTCACTTCTGCGTGCGGAGCTTGAAGAGCTGAAAAAAGAGTAAGGCTATTTTTTTGATTTTTTATGAATGGCGCTGACCAGCCGGTGAACGGTGGTGCCCGGGCATATATTTGATTTTGCCGGTGTTTTCTGTTCTTCTTTTGAGTAGTTCCCAAGCCTCTGTTCTGCACGTGTGCATGCGGCTGCTTCGTCCCGAACAGATCCGGTCTTGTATTTTTTCTTTCAGGCACCCTTTGGTTAAATTTGCGGGATTCTTTTCTCTGACCGTTTTAATGGATATTCTGTGCCTTTCATCATCTGACGGAGCATTTTTCAATCCATTGATGACTCCATCTTTTTCCGGTCCGGGGTTCGCATTTCCCGCGGCATTCAGCTTTCATCTCCATTGATATTAATCTGCTTCAGCACCGGGGTTGCGCCGTATTTTCCAAGCAGATAGTTCTTTTCATAATCTGCATCTTTACGTACTCTGGCATTATCTTCTCCTTTAAAATCCACCAGAGAGTAGAGGACGGATGCTTCATCGGGTTTTTTCTCCGTGAACCAGATTTCATCCCGCCGCAGGAGGTCAGCTGAGAGCTGCCATGTATCATGGGTAGTGAATATGAGCTGTGCATTGTTCGGGTTTCGTTTTGGGTCGAGAAATGTCTGGATGAAATTTCTGGCCAGAAGCGGGTGAAGCCGGTCGTTGAGTTCGTCAACGAATAAGACACCGCCGTTTGCAATGGTGCGCTGTAATGGTTCATAGAGCGAAAACATTTTTTGCGTGCCTGCTGCTTCTTCGGCGAGTCTTATCTGCACCGTTTTGGATGTGTTCTGCGTCCGGTGAACCGTTGATATGTTGTATGCTTTTGGTATGTTTTCACTGTCTCTTTTTACTTCTTTGATTGTAAATCCGGTAATGCACGGGTCGAATGTTCTAATATACTTCGCAATATTGTCCCTGATAATCTGTTTTGTGTTCATGTCGCGGGGCATCTGTTTTGAGAGATAGTAGTTCGTTTCCGGATTGCCGAAACTCAAAAATATCAGAGTATCAAACCAGTTGTAGACTGTTTCAAGTTTGTTTATTTTGAGCTTTGCACCAAGAGAAAGTATGAGTGTCTCATCATTGAGGGAGATGGTGATGTTCTCAGCATATTTCTTAGGGATACCGCTCATATGGAGTTCTGCTCCGGTTTCACGATAAAATATAGTGTTATAGTTTCTTCCGGTCCGTGATTTATAGTTGAGCCATTCTTCGGTTACTTTTTCTTTATTTACGGTGAAACCGTAGTTGTATACTTTGTCGTCATTGTTGGTTGTGAAGTAGACTTCAAATAATGAGTCAGCATTTTGCGAGGTTCCGTCCATCATAAACGGCTGTGGTTTTATGTATCTGTTTTCGTTTTCTGTTTCATTCATTCCGCCGAACCCGAAAGAGTTTTGGACGTAGTATGACATGTATCGGAAGGCATCGTAGAGTTTTGTTTTGCCGCTGGCGTTTGCTCCATATATGGCGGCTGTTTTGAGAATTTTTTCATTTCCCATTTCGACGACGTGATGCGGGTATTCGGTGACTTTTGTTGCGGAAAGGTCAAGGCGTGTGTCGTCGCGAAATGATTTATAATTTTTAACGTGAAACTGGATGAGCATGGAGGGTCTTCTCTTCAGTGTATATACATATAAGTGTGATGTTTTATCATTTAAATGTATTTGGCACCCGGATCATGGAAGGCATACAAGATTTATGATTGAACCAATTCTCTGAGGTGAAACCTCATGTTGTATGTCATATAAAAAATGAGGGTGGTTTTATC
>CAZAWD010000117.1:0-4153 GCA_964488725.1 uncultured Methanomicrobiales archaeon
GGAAACCCAGACACAGACCAAGCAACGGCTTCTTATGTTCACGCGCGAACTGAATCGCCGAAATCATACCTTCAATCCCCCGGTTCCCGAACCCGCCCGGAATCAGAATACCGTCCAGATCGCTCAAATCATCATTCGTATACTGTTCCGCATCCAGCCAGTGAATGTCAACCTCCGTCGATAACTGCCGGCCCGCATGTTTCAACGCCTCTTTAATTGAGATATACACATCCTCCACTCCGTATTTTGTAATAATACCAACCGAGACCCGGCTCGTATACTCCCGTGACACAACCGAATACCAGCTGTTATCCGGACGACCGGACTCAAGACGCAGAAGATGCAAAAGAACCTCCGCCATCCCGTCTTTTTCAAGTTCAAGCGGTACCAGATATGTATCAGGCGCGGTGCGTGCGCTGATAACCGCACTCACATCGACATCACAAAACGATGATATCTTCCGTTTCGTAGACAGAGATACCGGATACGAACTTCTGCCGACAATAATATCGGCCTCCAGTCCCAGTTCACGCAGAGCTTTTACCGAATGCTGAGTGGGTTTGGTTTTCAGATCGCCCATTGTATCAGCCGGAAGAAGTGTTACATGCACCAGTGCGAAATCACCGTTTCCATATTCCCAGTGCATCTGACGGACCGCTTCGAGAAACGGCATACTCTCAATATCGCCGACCGTTCCGCCGACCTCTACAATACAAATTTCTGCGTGATTGCCGTCTTTGTCGGTCCACGACTCTGCCGCGGATTTAATTCGGTCTTTTATTTCATCGGTGATATGCGGAATAATCTGAACGGTCGCGCCCAGATAATCGCCGTGGCGCTCTTTGTGAATTACAGACTGATAGATTTTACCGGTAGTTAAGTTATGATCAGACGTGAGTTCAATGTCAAGAAACCGTTCATAGTTTCCCAGATCAAGATCGGCTTCTCCGCCGTCTTTGAGAACAAACACCTCGCCGTGCTGGGCGGGATTCATAAGCCCGGCATCAATATTCAGATACGGATCAATCTTTACACTGGTAACATGATACCCCCGGTTGATCAGAATACGGCCGATGGATGCAGCGGTAATTCCTTTTCCAAGGCCGCTCATCACTCCTCCGGTGACGACAACATACTTCATTCCTGTTTTCCCTTCCTCTATAAAATTAAATAATGCTCATATATAGGTCGGGTTCTGTATTAAGCATAGGGGACAACAGCGAGGGGGCCGGCCGGCATCCTCTCCCCTTCCCTCATTGGCGGCGTATGACTGAATACTATAACGCTGTTTTTTCAGACTCTTTCTCTTTCATAATCAATACCATTATCCCTTACGGCTTCCAATATGAATATACCTTTCAGACAGCCGGACCTGCCGGTATTCCCATGAACTCCCGCATGGAAATACCCATACCGGCCGGCTGGATACACCAATGGTCAGATGGGGAAAATACGTCATTCCCATCGCATATACAACATGACACTTCACATAGCAGCGGAGCCGGAGGCATCGGCCCGGCGTATTCCGACACTGGCGGGTATATTCTATCCGGACAGCCCTGAAGAACTCGAAAAACTTTTGTTCTCGTTCTTCGACCATACGGGACGGGCCCCCACCTCTCCATCTCCCTGGGGGATTCTGGTCCCGCACGCCGGATAGATTTATTCCGGATCGACTGCCGCCGTTTCATATGCGGCAATCGACCCCGGCTTTTCCGGCACATTTGTTATCATCGGCACCAATCATCAGGGAGATGAAACATGCACCGCCGCATTTTCCTGGCAGACACCGCTCGGAGAGGTTGAGGCTGACTGTGAATTCATCAGTGTTCTGCCGCTTCCGGTAAACCCCGCCGTCATGCGGCGGAGTGAAAATTCCCTGGAAGTCCAGATGCCGTTCATCCGCCACCGGTTCGCGCATGCAAAAATCGTTCCTGTTTTAATCGGCGATCAGTCACCCGGCGGCGCAGAAGAGGTTGCAAAAGCCGTTCTTCATGCAGTCCGTGCGACCGGCCGGCAAATCATTGTTATTGCCTCCGGTGATGGTTCGCATTACGTTCCCCGTGCCCGTGCCGAACATGACGACCGCGCCGTTCTTGCCGCCGTCAGCGAACTGGACACCGCACAATTCTACCGTACACTGGCCCTTCTTCGCCCCTCAATGTGCGGATACGGCTGTATCGCCGCTATGGTTTTAATCAGCAAAGCGCTTGGTGCAACCTCTGCCCGTCTTCTAGCATACACCACCTCGGGAGATATAGACGCCGGCAATGACGCCCGCGTTGTTGGATACGCCGCAATGGAGGTCATCTGATGGCAACATGGAGTGCTCCCGGCAAAGTATTCCTTTTCGGCGAACATGCCGTTGTCTACGGCAAACCCGGCATTGCCATGGCAATAAAACCCCGGGTGATGGTAACGGTGCGGCGGTCCCGGTACTTCCAGAAACCAAACTCACCCTATATTGCCGAATGTTTCCGTCTTCTTGACATCAAAGGCAGTGTCTATGTACGCTCACAGCTTCCAAGCGCTTCGGGCCTCGGCTCGTCGGCCGCAGTAACGGTTGCAACTCTTTTTGCTATTAACGATGAATTTAAACTGGAATATACCCGCGAAGAAGTTGCCGGACTTGCCCACGAGGTTGAAAAAATAACTCAGGGGGGTCATGCGAGCGCGACTGACACCTACGTCTCAACGTTTGGCGGTATGGTACTTATTCGCGGCAGTGAAAAACGCCGGCTGATTCCGCCGCAGAACTTTTCCATTGTAATCGGCAACTCCATGGTCTCTCACAACACCGCCGAGATGGTCGGTCGTGTTTCTGCGTTCTGTTCCGAAACCCCGCAGATTGCAAACCATATCATGGACGCTATCGGCGCCATTACCATGGAAGCCATGTACAACATGGAAAATCCGCATGCACTCGGCACTCTTATGAACCGGAATCATGCTCTGCTGGAAGCACTCGGCGTCGGCCACCCTGCGCTGTCCCAGCTGGTACTTGCCGCCCGGGGTGCCGGTGCATACGGTGCCAAACTTTCCGGTGCCGGCGGCGGCGGATGTATCTGGGCACTCTGTTCAAAAGGATCGCGCAACCGTGTGGCAAACGCAATAGAAGACTGCGACGGCCGGACTATCGGTACCGGCATCGATACTGAAGGTGCCCGCAAGGAGAAAGACGAATGAAAATAATCAAACTCGGCGGCAGTGTAATCACCGATAAACTGGCGGACGGTGTTATCCGCAACCGGGAAATTGCAGAACTTGCCGGTCAGATTGCCGGGTGTAATGAACCGCTGATTGTGGTTCACGGTGCCGGGTCGCTTGGTCATCCCCAGGCAAAAGCGTTTGGCATTTCCGCAGGTGTTACGCCGGCCAATGCCCGCGGGGTATATGAAACCCATACCGCGGTTGCCAGGCTGAACACAGCAGTTGTTTCTGCCCTGCGTGATGCCGGCGTGGAAGCGGTATCGTTTCCACCGTTATCCTGTGCGCTCAGCGAAAACCGCCGGCTGGTTTTCTGCGGTGAAGATCAGATACGCTGTCTGCTCGCCGCCGGGATAACGCCTGTTCTGCACGGCGATGTGGTCACCGACACCCGTCTTGGCGGATGTATTGTATCCGGCGATCAGATTGTGCCGTATCTTGCCCGTGCTCTCGCGGCCGATGCGGTCGGCATTGTCACGGCAACGGGCGGGGTTCTTGACGGCGGCCGTGTGGTGCCGGAGATCACCCGTGAACGTGCATCTGCGCTTGATCTCGGCGGTTCTGCGGCCCCGGATGTCACCGGCGGTATGCGCGGTAAAATCAATGAACTTCTGATGCTGGCAGATGCAGGAGTTCCGTCGTATATCTTTGCGCCGGAATATCTTGGTGATTTTCTAAACGGCCGGCCGTATCCTCAAACGATGGTGAGAAAAGCATGAGTGTAACTTCGTCGCGTAAACGCGATCACCTGACAATGTGTGCCGCATCTGATGTCACCTACGGCAATCCCGGATTTAACGACGTGCGGCTGGTGCATAACGCTCTGCCGGAATGCAGCCAAAATGATATTGATACCAATATCCGGTTTCTGGGTCATGATCTACACGCCCCTCTTTTTATTGCAGCTCTTACCGGCGGTCATGCTGATACCACGGAGGTGAACCGC
>CAZAWD010000118.1:0-4082 GCA_964488725.1 uncultured Methanomicrobiales archaeon
AAGAGTGTCGAGGATGTCAAAATATTCAAGGATTGCATTAAACTGTTCGGTGAATTTTCCAAGTTCACCTGATGATATGCCGATATCTGCAAGCTCGGCGATATGAAGTACGTCGGTTTCATTTACCATAATTTAGTCCTATTGGTAATTCGTATATGTGTGTGAGTGAGTCACCAATTATAAGTCTTGTTACTTGTAAGGGGCAGAGAGCTATGAATCTGACGGTTGAGGGCGGAAAGTGTGCCGCTTTGGTCCGGCAGCGCGGAAGATACTGATGCGGGTATCAGGGGCGGCGAAGGGCTGCGGGCAGCAGCATCTGCCGGCCGTCGATGCGTTTGGAGCTTGCCGCCGGCGAGAGGTTGCGTTTTACTACTTCTGCGGCCGGGACCCGGCTGTATGCTTCATCTCCGCCGAAAACGACCGCATATGAATCACGTTCACCCAGACACCGGAGCCTTTCCTGCGGTGCGGCCGGCATGACCAGGATAAATTCGGTCTGCACGCCGTATAGCTGTTCCAGCAGGGTGCGTTTTTTTGCAATCTCGGCTGCAAATCTGCCGGCACCGGACGGGTTGATAATTACTTCGCCAAAGACGAGGACGTCGCCGGCGGTCATTACGAGAAAATCTATTTCAGCGGCGATTCGTCCGCGCACTTTGAAGCGGATGCCGCCGTCTCTTGAATACCAGAGGCCGTCGGGCGCGTGTTTGTCATAGGGGATATACACGGCGTCTGAGAGTTTTGCGGCGATTGAAATAATTTCCGGCGCGTTTTCACCGGCGAAAAGAAGCATTTCATAGATGAGGGCTTCAAAAAATTCACCGGCGGCTGAGCGGTGCAGGGGTGAGGTTTCATCATAGAGCGCCGCGCGCAGCGGTTTGGGCATGTGATGGACCGCCCGGCGGATTTCGCCGGGGGTGATATCAGCTGTATTCAGCAGTGCTGCGAGGTCAGAGGCTGACATTTCAGCGGTGGGTGAAGTAGGCGACGGCTTGTTTGTTTTCCACCGCATCAATTTTTACAAATCCCACCCGCTCAAACTGAACGATGCGGCCGGCATAGCCGAGAACCGCCGGCTCGACTAATCCCTCCTGAACACCGTCAGGCGTACGCAGGGAACACGGCGCGGCTGATTCAGCCGGCAGCCACTGGACGATGGGTGCTTTTTCGCGCCGGGCGTCGGCCAGTGATTCGCCGGCATATTCGGCGGTATGGTCACCGGTGATTTTAATGTTGAACAGGTCTTTGAGCCGGAGCATGCCGCCTTTTTCAACTTCGGCACGCGGAAGAAGCACCGCGGAGGTGAAGGCAAGCAGGCGTTCGCCGCGTTCGGGTTTGTTGGGATAGACCGGGGCGTGGGCGGTCATTTGGGGTGCGCCGGAGATGGTGACTGAAACGGCGTCGGGAACGAAGAAGTACCGGTCGGCGTCGGCGTCGATGATGGCTTTGTTGGCGGCGAACAGGTTTTCCCATGAGAAGGAGATGTCGGTGTCGCCCATGCCGATGTCAACGACCGCGGCACGAACCGCGTCGGCCTGAATCCCGCGGCGGGCGAGCGCACGAAGGGTGCCTAAGTGGATGTCGTCCCAGCCGGTATAGGTGCCTTCGTTGATTCCTTTGCGCATGCCCGACGTTGAGAGTTCCAGTCCGTCAATTGACATGCGGCCGTAGTGGTAGAAGTGGGGCATCTTCCATCCGAAGTACGTATAGATGTACTCCTGCCGGCGGGTGTTGGCGATGTGGTCTTTGCCGCGGATGACATGGGTCATGCCGAGCAGGTGGTCATCGATGGTGACGGAGAAGTTCATCAGGGGGTAGACGAACACGTCGGGTTTTCTGGGGTGTTTGGGATTTTTCAAAACACGCATCGCAGCAAAGTCGCGGACCGCGGGGTCGGGGTGGGCGATGTCGGTTTTGACCCGCATGGTGATTTCGCCTTCGCTGTATTTTCCGGCGAGCATGTCATCGAAGCGCAAAAGGTTTTCTTCAACTGAAAGGTCCCGGCAGGGGCAGGCCTGTTTTTTCAGTTTGAGGTTTTTGAACTCTTCGTTGTCGCAGGTGCACATGTAAGCGCCGCCGCGTTCGATGAGCCGGCGGGCGTAGTCGTAGTAGATGTCGAAGCGGTCGGACTGGTAGACGATGTCGGTGATGCCGATGCCGAGCCATTTGAGGTCGTCGATGACCATGTCGTATGCTTCGGGATCGACGCGTTTGGGGTCGGTGTCTTCGACGCGGTAGTAGAATTTGCCGCCGTATTTTTTAACGTAGTAGTCGTTGAGAACCGAGGCGCGGGCGTGACCGAGATGAAGGGGGCCTGACGGGTTTGGTGCAAACCGCATGACAACACCGCCTTCGGCGTCGGGAAGTTCGGGGAGTTCATGGCTGCGCTCTTTTTTCTCGTGCATTTTTTCAATGGATTCGGGATTGAGTTCGCGCAGTTTTGCTTCCCGTTCGTCGATGCTGAGCGCTTCGACTTCGGCAAGGATTGCCGGAAGCTGTGCGTTTATCTCTTTTGCCTGAGAGCGCAGTTCAGGGTGGGTGCCCATGACACTGCCCAGAATTGCGCCCGCACGCGGAACCGCTTTGTGTTTTACGGCGTTTTCCAGCGCAAGGAGGTATATATCATCATGAAGGTTAGTATCGGCCATAATTTGAGTGTATTATATTGAGACCGGAGGATGTTTAAGATATCTCTTTTGGTTACGGGCAGAATATCTTCTGCCGGATTGGAAGAGAGCATCATGGACTTTTTTTCGCACGTTTTGAAACATCAATCAGGTAAAGAAGTGCGTCGCAATATAATATCCGACGCCACATACGGCATAATATAAGGACTCATACCATTTACCGTTACCAAATCAATTCTACGATTAAACAGACCGGTGAGATAATGATTTAATCCAAGAAGGTTGCGGTAACCTGCCTGAAGGGGCATAAATGAAATCATAACATCCACGTCGGAATCAACAGAATCTTCTCCGCGTGCAACAGAACCGAATATGCCGATTGTTTCAATTCCAAAACGCTCCCGTATCTCAGAGATATTTGCATCTAATTTTTTCAGGACATCTTCTTTGATGCTTACATATTCCGGCATTATATTGGTTATCTCATTGGATGTATGAGATAATGAGTTTTGGGGAGGGGCAGAGCCGGAAGGGCTATTATGAGAGATGAGAATACTTAAACAGGATAGGGGAGCGTTTACGGGAGATATATAATGACAAAAGATAAAAATCAGATTCCACTATGCAGTTCCGCCGCTGAATATCTCACCTACATCGCGTCAACCGGAGAGCAGAACAGCACCATGGAACTGCGCTATGAGGATGAAAATATCTGGCTCACGCAGAAGATGATCGCGGCTCTCTATGATGTAACACTTCCCACCATCAACGAGCACATTAAAAAAATCTATGAAGACAGCGAACTGACCCCGGGGGCAACTATTCGGAAATTCCGAATAGTTCAAATTGAAGGTGACCGGCAGATAAACCGCGAGGTAAACCACTACAGCCTTGCAATGGTAATTGCCGTGGGATTTAAAGTAAACTCCGAACGTGCCGTGCAGTTTCGTAAATGGGTTAACGAAATCACCAAAGAATACACCATTAAAGGCTGGGTGATGGACGACGAGCGCCTGAGGCAGGGAACCTATCTGTCTGATAAATACTTCGATGAACAGCTGGAGCGCGTCAGGGAAATCCGGGCGAGCGAACGCAGGTTCTATCAGAAAATCACCGACCTCTACGCAACCGCCATAGACTATGACAGAGAATCTAAAGCAACCCGGCGGTTCTATGCATCCGTTCAGAACAAAGTCCATTATGCTATAACAAAACACACCGCCCCAAACTGCCTGAGCGAATATGAACTCGCCCAGCTCAACCGGATGATAACCTCCTATCTTGATTTCGCTGAAAACATGGCCATACGCAAAATTCCGCTCACTATGCAGGATTGGGAAACGCGGCTGAATGCGTTTATTGAAATGTTTGAATACGGACTCTTAACAGACGCCGGAAAAGTAACCGCGGCCCTCGCGAAACTTCACGCAGAAACCGAGTTTGAAAAATACCGTG
>CAZAWD010000119.1:0-4028 GCA_964488725.1 uncultured Methanomicrobiales archaeon
TCCCATTTCACAAAGTATTGCAAATCTTCTCCCGGAAAATCAGAGGTAACTAATCCATGGCACTTGTTGAAGTTCAATTAAACCGTCTTGGTATAAACTCGCTCGAACTCTCGACCGATCAGGTCGATGTAAGCGTTGGAACAACCCTGCACGTCAGAATCGTAAATTACGGCGCTCCCACTCATGCAACTCTTCGAACCGAAGGGTCGGCATACACGAATTTCACCTATGAAAATCTCTATGTGGAAGCCGAATCAGAGATTAAGATTGATATCCTGCCGACGGCTTCGCCCGGATCTTTTGATATGCAGGTGATATCCGGATACGGTATGCGCCGGGCGGCATTTTCCGTGCAGGTTATACTCGCCGAACCGGAAAAAATAGCAGTACCCGTGGAGGAGGAGCCCGAAACAGGCGCCGCATGCCCGTTTAAAACAAATGCCGCAGCTGCTGTTCTGACTGCAATTATGCCGGTTCTGGGTCTTATCTTCCTTCTTGTCTGGGTCTTTGTTCTGCCGGCGGCAAATACCGTGCTGATGGCAGTTATTCTCTTTGCGATTATGCTTGCCGGAATCATTGTTGCATGGCGTCTGGCGCATTAATCCTTTTTTTCGGGCTGGTTCTCGACCGGCTGATAGGCGATCCGCGCAGCAGGTTTCATCCGGTTGCTCTGCTGGGTAATTTTATTGCGCTGTGGGGCCGGGTGAATTTTTATCCGCGCAAATTTGAGCGGGCAGCAGGAATTTCCGGGTGGCTGCTGACGGTGGCGGTGGCGGTTCTGCCGTGTATTCTGGTGCTCGCACTGACGCCCCGGCCGGTTGGCATTATTTTTTCAATAGTTGTGTTTGCCTTTTGTATCGGATGGCGGTCGCTTGAAGAGCATGTGGCAGCGGTTGAGGAAGCGCTGAAAAAAGGGGAGGATGAAGGACGCAAAGCGGTGGCGTATCTGGTCAGCCGCGATACGAAGAGTCTGAGTTTTGAACAGATCAGGTCCGGTGCGTATGAGTCAGCAGCGGAAAATCTGGTGGACAGTATTATAGCGACGATGTTCTGGTTTGTGGTGTTTGAACTGTGTTTCGGGATGGGAATCGTCGGAGCGGTTTTGTTCCGGGCGGCGAATACGATGGATGCGATGCTTGGATATCGTGATGAACGCGTGCGGCTTGGCTGGTTTGCTGCACGGGCAGATGATGTGCTGGCGTTTCTGCCGGCACGGGTTACCGGCTGTCTGCTGATGCTGATTTTTGCGGTGAGTAAGCGGGGAAAAGCGGCAGTCGCCTGTCTGGTGCGTGACCGCAAAAAACGGCCCGGGTTTAACGGTGGTATTCCCATGAGCCTGATTGCCGGCGGGTGCGGGGTATGTTTTGAAAAGCCGGGGGTGTATCGGATTGGCGAGGCAAAGCGCAGTCTGGAAGAGGGGGGGAGGTCAATACTATGGGTTATGCGATGGACGACGGTGATAGCAGCAGGGACAGGGGCGGCGCTGATGATCTTAGCAGGAATTTTCTGAGGTTAGAATCTCTGAGAGCTGAGCGTGGAGGGGCGGAATTAGTTTGCTTACAATGTGCCAGACCTGATTTGTATCAACAAAACCATATCCATGAATAAGCTTATCACGAAGTCCTGCCATCCCTTTCCATGGGATTTCCGGATGGATCTCACGATATTCCGGCGAGATATTTTTTGATGCTTCCCCGATAATTTCCAGACAGCGGATAAATCCACCCCGAATAAACTCATCTGCATCAAATCTCTGTCGGGATATATTTTCACATGCCGTTATTAGAAGCGTGGTCTGATGGTGTATGTCAGAGAGATAAAGATAATCCGATTTCATACCTGTGCCGCCTTTGCCCGGGCATATATCATATCAGGCTCAACATATTTTTTAAAGTACGGCTGCATGTTATCAAGAGGGACCAAATCAACTTTTCGGGAAAATAATATCTCAAGATAGTCATAAAGATCAAGATAGATATTATAATCTTCTTTTCCTGAAACGATCCGATAAAATATATCCACATCACTATCAGGGGTGTCATCTCCACGTGCAACGGATCCGAAAATACCAATTATTTCAATATGATATCTATCCCGGAGCTCCGGCAAATGTGCCTGAAGTTTGCTTAGGACATCCTCTCTGATACTGTGAGATGCAGGCATGGCGGTATATGTACTAGTATAAGGATGGATAATGTATTAGTAGTTTGGATAGATGGCATTCTTATCCGCTTCAAAGCCACCGAAACTCCTTCTTCGTCCCCGTCGTATCATCATTTGTCTGCTTCTTTTTCCCCGCAACCCGGACCTCATCGCCAATCTCCTTCGGCCGCTGTCCTCCCGTCATCCTCACATGCCCGTCAGTTTCCTTCGGCCGCTGTCCTCCCGCCATTCTTACATGCCCGTCAGTTTCCTTCGGCCGCTGTCCTCCCGTCATCCTCACATGCCCGTCAGTTTCCTTCGGCCGCTGTGTTCCCGCCATTCTTACATGCCCGTCAGTTTCCTTCGGCCGCATACTGCTTCCCGCCATCACCCGGCTCTCCGCCTCCCGCGGCATATCCTTGCCCCCTACATCTGCCATCCCTGCCAGCACCCCGTCACAGCGCTCCTCACGGCGCGGCAGCGGAATCGTCTCATCAATCTTCTTTGAAGGCTTACGGGACGCGCCCGCTGAAATCTGCGGATCGCGTTTACGCGGCTCCGGCACCCTCATGCGTTCCCGTTCCCGCTGCGGCTGTCGCGGCGGCTGCGACGGCTGCTCACGCTGACGGAAAACCGGCTCATCCTCAAACAGATCATCGTCATTATCATCATCACTATACTGCATATCATACTTCGACTCATTCATATCATTATCACTCATACCAAACCCTCCGCCAAAATCCGGCGGCGGCAAAAACATCCGCCCCGCTCCCGCCCCAGTCTCATTTGCCATCACCATATCCTGCTCAAAAATCGCCTCATCCGAAGCAACCTCAATCAGCGGCACCACCGCCGCCTCAAACATCTCATCCGCCGAATACACCTTCACCATCTCCGCCTCATACGACTCCGCAATCTCATCAAGCTCAACAATCCGCGGTACATTCTCAATACCCGCAAGCACAATAATCACCCCCACATACCGCGTCGACTTCACCGGATAATCTCCCGCCCGCATCTCAAGCCCGCGAATACTGCGATCAATCCACTTGCGCACCGTCTGAAACCCCTTCATCGACAACTCATTCGACGGCCCCGCAATCAGCACCAGCGCCTTATTTGCTGACGTCAGATCACACGGAACCGACACCTCCTCATATACCGCCCGCTTCGCCAGCTCAACAATCCGTGCCGTTCGTTTATGCCCCTCATCCAGCAGATACTTCTCCACCCGGAACTTTTTTAGAATACCTGACAAATCCGAAGGCAGCTTCTCCGTCGCATACCCGATAGACACCACATCCATACCGGTCAGCGTATTCAACACCTCCCCTGCATCCAGCACCACCTCCGCAGACTCAACCCCGTTATGCGTCATCTCCCCTGCCCGCAGCAGCAGCCCCACCCGTCGCGCCAGAATCTCATTCAACTCACCATACATCTCAGAAATCACCGGTTTTGCCCCATCCTTTCCGCCATTCACCACCCCTGCCTCCTTCGCACTCGCCGCCGCACGATCCCTTTCAATTCTGGCCATCCACGTCTCATTATCAAACACAATCGACGCACTGCACACCTCCCGGATCTCAGCAAACGTCCGTGCCGCCCGTGCCGAAATACGCACCCCTTCCGAGCGGCCCGGCAACGTCAGAATCGCAAACACCGGATCGGGAAACGCTGCTGCAAGCTGCGCAATAAACTCAGGCACCAGCTCCGCCATACGCCCGCCCAGCCCCGCACACACAAAAATCCCGTCAATCTCATCCACGCCCGAATCCTGAAAACATGACGCAAGATTACCCACATCAAAATCCTTACCCGCGGGCCACTCACTCCGTGACAAATCCCGCGGACTCACCATCACCCGTTTATCTGTATCAATCGAC
>CAZAWD010000120.1:0-3984 GCA_964488725.1 uncultured Methanomicrobiales archaeon
AGACAGGAGTCGAAACCGGGACATACCCAAGCCATGCCAGCAGGAAAATGCCGATTGCCGCCAGGGCCATACCAATGGTTACCAGATACCGCGGCTCAATTTTATCGGAAATCTTTCCGGCAATCGGCGTCATCACAGCCTGAATCAGCGGCTGGAACAGCAGAATCATACCCGCCTGAATCGCCGTCAGCTGACCCACCGACTGAAGATACAGACTTACAAAATACACCGAACCATACACTGCCCCGTAATTCAGAAGAGCGGTGTATGCCGAGCGGGCGAACCGTTTATTGGTAAAAAACATACTCACCCGCAGAACCGGTGCGGCTGTTTTAAGTTCCACCCTGACGAACAGCACAAAGAGAAGCACCCCTGCAACCACCAGAATCGCCGACCCCCTGTCCGTGATAGTGGACAGCCCGTACATCAGGCAGAAAATTGCCGCACCATACAGCATAGTTCCCTTAATATCAAACCCGGCAACCGGTTCTCTGAACTCCTCTTTCAGGGAACTGCGGAGAAGAACCGCAGAAATCAGAACCAACGGCGCCATAAGCAGGAATATACTCCGCCATCCAAACAGCTCCGTCAGTGTCCCGCCCAGAACCGGGCCGAACGATGCCCCCACATACACCATCGCCGTATTAATTCCGATAATAAACCCGCGTTTCTCCCGCGGATAAATCCGGGTGAGAATCGCAAGGCCTGTAATCATAACAAACGCCGTCCCCAGACCGGTAAGCACACGCAGAAAAATCAGAACCGGATAGTTCGGAGCGAAAACCGACAGCAGACAAAAACACGAAACCGCAACCGAACCGGCCACGTATGAGCGGCGATAGCCGATTATATCAACCATACGGGTCGCCGGAACAATGCAGATAACGTTTGCGAGCATAAACGCCGTTGACATCCATCCCAGATCACGGGCCGAGACCAGAAACTCTGTTCCGATGCCCGGCAGTGACAGAATAATCATCGACGCAATCATCGGATTTAACAGGGAACCCACCGACGTTGCAAAAAGAACCAGCCGCCGCTGTGCATTGCTCATCGTCATTGGCACTTCCTCCCCTCATTACACCGGTCCCTGATGCAGCATTCTTCGCATCGCGGACGCTTTGCCATACAGACCGCGCGGCCGTGAGAGATGAGCAGATAATTAATATGGCTCCACCATTTTTTATCGAACAGCCTCATCAGGTCGACCTCGATTTTCTGCGGGTCGGTCTCAACGGAAAACCCCAGACGGCGGGACAGCCGGGCAACATGCGTATCCACCGCAATCCCGTAGGTCTGATGATACGCATGATTGGTTACAATGTTTGCCGTCTTTCTGCCGACACCCGGAAGAGTGATGAGTTCTGAAATCGTCTGCGGCACTTCCCCGCCGAAATCATCACAGAGCTTCCGCGCGGCGGCGATACTATTTTTTGCTTTGGTATGATAAAATCCGGCGGAATGAATAATCTCTTCCACGTCTTCCTGTCGGGCGGCCGCGAGCGCCGACGGCGTCGGATAGGTATCAAACAGGCGGTCCCGCAGACCGTTGATGGTAACATCCGTGGTCTGAGCGGAAAGAATCGTCATAATCAGCAGTTCAAACGGATTTCTGAACTTCAGAAAATTCATATCATCTGCCGTATGAGGATACTCTGCGTTTAATTTTGCGAGAACTGATTCTGCTGATGAGAGAGTCATAAAAAACATGGGGTGGCCCAGATTCGAACTGGGGTCAAAGCGTCCCAAACGCTCTAGGATGGACCAGGCTACCCTACCACCCCCCGCGGTGCGTGCTTTAAATTATTGGTTGTTCTAGTTTAAAAATGAATGTATTTTAACAGAGGGGAAACACCGGTTTACGGTCGCCAACTATTGTCCCGGTAAACTCTCCCATCAGTAATGCTTTCTCAAGCGTTACCGGATCGCGCCCGTCAATTACCACCAGCGAAATCCCGCTGCGTTCGGTTACTTTGGCGGCGACGAGGTCAATTACCATATTGGAACCTGCATTCATTTTTTCTTTCATGATTAAATCGATCAGGCCCTGGGCGGAGAGGATATCATATTTCTGTGCTGCCGGATCCTTCTTCGGGTCAGCAGAATAGATGCCGTCAATTGCCGTCATATTAATCATCATCGCAGCTTTCGTCTCCTCGGCAAGCACCGCAGCAACCGCATCAGTAGTCTGACCCGGAGTCACGCCGCCCATAACAACAATCCGGCCGGAAACGGCAAACTCTTGTGCCTGCATATACGACTCGGCAACCCGCGGATACGCATATTCACCGAGCGCCCCGACCAGCAGAGCAGCATTAATGCGGGTTATTTTAATGCCGATTTCATCAGAGGTTGCTTCATCAAGACCGATATCATGGCATGCGGATATATAACGCCGTGCTTCCCCCCCGCCGCCGACAACCGCAAACACCTGAATTCCGGATTTGTTCAGATTAATCAGTGTTTTTGCCCATTCTTTGAGGCGATGAGCGTCCAGTGACGGTATAAGAACCGAGCCTCCAACAGATATTACAACCCGCGTCATACTATTAGTAATATATTGGGAGGTTCAACCATATAAAATCCGTGAGATGACGCCTGCGAGTTCCCGAATATCCAAAGCCGGACAGATAGGTCGCAACCCCGCAGTTGGTTTCCTGAAAAAACAAATATCGACATATCTAAGTTGTTTCCGGCTGAAGTGTAAGTATGCAAACACTCCTGTCCTCTCCTTTCAAAGTAGTCATCTTTGACATGGACAATACCCTCTTCGATTTTATCGAAGCCATGCAGCGGGGGTGCCGGGCGGCAGTAAATTATCTGAATGTCGGAACACCCGAAGAACTGCTGAGTTATTACCTTCGATGGAAACATCACGTCGAAGACCATATGAATCTTCAGGATTTTATGCAGGCGCATGACTGCTTTTCGGTTGAACGGTATTTCGGAGCAGTTGCAGCATTTGACACCGCAAAAATGGCTGACCTGTGCCCCTATGCCGGCATCCCCGAACTGCTCTCCGCCCTCAGACAAAAAGGATATCGTCTGGCAGTGCTGACAGACGCCTATACCTATGCAGCCGACCTTCGTCTTGAAAAAACAGGGCTGAAAGATTATTTTGAGATACGAGTCGGATATGATTCAACCGGATACAGTAAACCCCATCACGCTCCTTTTGAATGCGTGCTCTCTCTTCTTGACTGCCGGTCGTTTGAAGCCGTTTATATTGGAGATTCTATCCGCCGTGATATTGACCCGGCAATGGCACTCGGCTTTACGGCAATCTATGCAAAATACGGCGACCGGAACTTTTTCGAGACAAAAACCGCATCTCCCCTCTCACCCAAGGCACTGATAGCCGAAACACCGGATGACATTCTCCGTATACTCGACGGCGCGGCACTGAAAGAATAAGGTATGTGCCGAAAAATTCCGGCACTGTTTTTGCTATTTACGGCAACTCAGTAATACTCTTTTCCAATAAGATTACGATAAAGCACCATATATTTCACCGCTGAACGCGGGATTTCAGAATCAACTTCATAATACGTCCCGTCTTTGAGCGAGAAGAGAATCTTCATCTGCAAAGAAAACGCAAAACCGGCAAGGTCGTCAAATGAAAAAGTAAAAGTTTCTGTTTCAGTCTGAAATTCCAGCCGGTCTTTATATATGCAAAACGTCCCGTGCCCCAGACAATCAACCGATTTCAGCGCACCAATTTTATTCAGAATCTGACGGCTGTCCGACTCTATCGGTTCGGTTATCGGTTTTTCCAGATACACCGGCATCTGTTCTTTAATATAGTCCCGCTGCCAGTGATCCCAGTCGGCAATATTGTCTATCAGGAGCGGGTCTGTTCCCGCCGGCTCAAACAGACCGTGAACATTATACCGGACCGTATACCCGCATTCGCACGACAGCAGATCGTCATGACTGTGCAGTTTGCCCATCTGATGACATTTCGGACAGACATACAACGTTGTT
>CAZAWD010000121.1:0-3960 GCA_964488725.1 uncultured Methanomicrobiales archaeon
GGTCAACGTTTACGTCTCTTCTCCGCATTGGAAATCAGGTGTTCTTTGGAAACGGATGGATTGAGCAGGACGTAATGCATCTGTTTGCGGCAGGGTATGATACGGAAGCCGCGTCGTATCTTCAGTATGAAAAAATATACTGGCGGGAGTGAAGCAGGTTACGGCCGCCGCAATGGAATGGTGGTGTTTAGCAGGGATTCCTGCGGCTGATTTTTAAGAGAGGCGGCGGCAAGTGCCCCTATTCTTCCCCGTCCGCCAAACAGCCGGACCTGACAGGCAGCAGCAGCAGCACATGCTTCATTCAGGGTTACCCGACGCATGCGTGCGGCGCAGGCATAGTCAAGCAGGGTGTCCGGGACGCGGATGCCGGAAAGGACGGCAACTCCCCATTCGTCAGATACGCTTTCCTCTTCAACGAACCTGCATATCTTTGCGGTGAGCGTTGCAAGGTTTTGGGGGTCGACGGCGAGTTCTAAGAAACTGCACGAGTTTCCCGCTGTTTTTTCATCTATGTCCTGATACAACTCGGCAACCTGATGGCTGATACCGATGGCGTCCCCTGATTCGGTAAGATAGTTCAAAAGTGCATGGGATAGCGCAAAGGTCGCACCCCCGCAGCCTTTCCGGTCAGTATCGTCGATACCCACCGTCAGCGCAATGAGCGCTTTTGTTTTGACCCGGGCGGTTACAATGCGGTCACTGCTGACTGATATCTGTACGTCGTCGACACCTTTTGCATGCCCCATCATTGCAGACAGCGAGTAGGCCGGACCGCCGCAGACGGATACAATGGTCTGGAAAACCGCGTTGCCGTCGTGTTCAACGGATGATAAACCAACCGCCGCATGCGTTAGGTCGGGCTGCGGTGCAGGGCCGATACGTGCGAGTTCGCGAAGAAGCATGCCGTCCCGGGTAACCCGGACCGTCGCACCGCCGGCATTTTGGTGATGGTATTCACAGAAACCGGCACAGCCGCTGGAGAGGCATTCATGGAAAATTTCAACGAGGTCGTCGTCGACGGTGGTAATGATACGCCGGCATGTGGTCTGCGGCAGAGCACTGCGTGAGGCGTATCGTGCGGGGGTGCGTCCACGCTGTTCTTCTTTGAGGTAAATGCAGCCTTCCTGCACGAGTCGGTTTATCCAGTCCTGTGCGGTTGAACGCGGGACATCGACGGCAAGTGCAATGTCAACGATGGTGAAGTATCCTGCTTCAAAGGTCCGCCGGCGCATTGCCTGAAGAAATACACTGCGGCGTTTGAGGACGCCGCCGTTTTTTTCTTTAGAAGCCATATTTGTCATAGATAAAGAGGAGGTCGGACAGAATTGCACTGGCGGTTTCAACCGATCCGGCTCCCCTGCCGATAAATGTTATTGCACCGGCGTATTCTGTTTCAACGGTTACTGCATTCAGAGTTTCAGACAATACCAGCGGGTCGTCTTCCGGCAGAAGGCGGGGGGATACTTCCAGATCTTTTTTGTCAGGATACAGGGATGCGATGAGCCGGATACTATGGCCGGTGGACTGTGCCATTTTTAGTGCGTCCGGTGTCAGCCGGTCAATGCCGGTCCGCTGGACATCGCGAAGGGTGACGTTCATGCCAAGGACGGTGTTTGCAAGGATGACAAGTTTAATGGCGGCGTCGGTTCCGTTTACGTCATAGGTGGGGTCGGCTTCGGCATATCCGAGATCGCGTGCTTCGGCAAGGGCCTGTTTGTATGTCAGTCCTTCTTCTTCCATACGGCTGAGGATATAGTTGCACGTGCCGTTCAGGACGCCGAAGAGTGCGGTTATGCGGTTGCCGGCAAGGCCGCAGCGTATACCGTTGATAATCGGAACGGCACCGGCCACTGTTCCTTCAAAACGAAGATCGACGTGATTTTCGTGGGCGAGGGCGTCCAGTTCGCGATACGCCAGAGAGATCGGGCCTTTGTTGGACGTCACAACGTGTTTGCCGCGGGAGAGGGCAATTTTAAGGGTGGTGAGTGCCGGTTCGCCGGTTTCTGCGTTTGTGGGAGTGACTTCAACGAGCGCGTCATAATCAATTTCCGCGGCGATACGAAATGCTGTCCATTCCGGGGTTCCGCAACGGCCGGTGGTTTTTTTGGTCTTGAGAATCTGGGTGATGTCAAGGCCGTCCATGTTGACGCATCCGCTTTTGGAATCAGCAGCTGCAACAATTATAAACCGTGAGTCAGATGAAAGGACATGGCCGACCCCGCGGCCCACTGAGCCGAGGCCTATCAGGGCAATTTTCATGGGTGTCATAACCTTCCTCCGATTTCGTCAATTATCATGAGATGTTTTTCGGATGCAATACGCTCGAGGTGTTCAATGGCGTTGTCCATTTCAGCTTCTGTAACGGCTTTTATGGTAAGTTTGGCCGTGGACGGCTCGTCAACTTTTGGCATTATCATGTGCAGTTCGGTTACTTCGGTGATGTCTTTTCTATCAATGCGGTTGATAGTGTCGGTCAGGTCGGTGTGCAGGATGTGACCGATTAAAATGAAGGTCTTAGTACAGACAAGACGTTCGGTTCCGACCCGGGCGATTACAATGTCGTTGGCACGAAGAGCTTCAAGCAGACGGGGAAGGATGGATTCGGTGTGTGAGATAATAATATCTACAATCAGGTCGGCGCCGGGGTCGGTTTCATCACGCTGGTGGGAGATGGTGATGATGTTGGCGCCGCTTTCGGATATGGGGCGGATGGCTGCCAGCAGCTGACCGGGTTTATCTTGTAACTGAAGTTTTAGAGTGGTTCTGACATATTTCTGCACGGAGGGTCCCTCAAATATAAAGTGTGTATCTATATTGGTTTTCTCATTATATTGTTTCTTGCTTTGAAGAGGGCGGGGCAGAACCAGATTAATATTGATTCACAGCAAGTATTATAATAACATGTCAGAGCTTCACGGATGGAACCCGGATGAACTTGAGAAAATATATCTTGTGTCGCGTATGGTTGAACACGGCGAAATCGAAGCGGAGAAAGCAGCGGTAAAGCTTGCCGGTATTCTTGGGAACCGCGCACGGTCAAATGCGGTTTATTTTTCGATGTATGCTCATATGGTGCACGGCCGGGTGTTTCGTGAGGCAGAGGATGGCGGGGTGGTGATATATTTCCTGCGAAAAATTGCTGCGGAGGGTGGCGAGGATGCACTTTTACGCGCACTTGGGGCGGTATATGGGTATACAGGGTTTAAGAGCGGGGTCGGGTATGATATGAGGGAGCTGGAAAATGCATGTGCAGGAGTTGAGAGGGAGTTTGGTCTGGTAAAGAAGGAGTAAGTGAGTGGTGTTTCGACGGGTAAAAAAATGAGCGGGTGGTTGCCGCACCGCGCGCGGGTTAGAGTACGGCAAGTTTGCGGATAAGGTTGTCGACTTGTACGGCGGCGAGCCCGGTGTATTTTTCCGGGGATAATAGTCCGGAAATTTCTTCCGGGGCAAGATATTTGGTGATTTCTGCATTTGCCGAGAGGATGTCTGTCAGCGGCGCGTGCGCTGCCAGGGCTGTCATGCTGCTTTCGCGGATGATTTCATGGGCGTCCTGCCGCGCCATTCCGCGTTTGGTGAGTTCAATCATAACCGATTCGGCTAAGTTGACGCCGTGCAGGTAGGCGAGGTTGCGGGCGATTGCGTCTTCGTTGATGGTGAGATTTTCAAGGACGTTTGTCATGAGTTTCAGGCAGTGATCGGTCAGGACGGTTGTTTCCGGGAAGGTGATTCGTTCTGCGGATGAGTTGGTTAAGTCGCGTTCGTCCCAGAGGGTGTTGTTCATGAGGGCGGGTTCAACCATTCCGCGGATGATACGGGCAAGGCCGCAGACCTGTTCGCTTTTAATGGGGTTGCGTTTATGCGGCATGGTGGAGGAGCCGACCTGTTTTTTTCCGAATGCTTCTTCGACTTCGCCAATTTCTGTTCTTTGAAGTGAGCGGATTTCAATGCCGATTTTATCAA
>CAZAWD010000122.1:0-3947 GCA_964488725.1 uncultured Methanomicrobiales archaeon
GATGCGCATACGGAAATATCATCACCCGCGCCGCACCCAGACGCGCAAGACGCGTATTAATAGCCGCAACCGCAGACGTCACCGTCTCTTCAGGCACTGCCTCATCGCACCTCTCCACCGAACAAAATAATAAAACACAATCATTGAGAGAATCCTCACGTACCGGCTCGGGCTCTGCAATCTTTGTTTTTTTCGTTACTTTATACCATACGCGGTCAGCGTGAATACCAAGAATTTTCATAACCGTGCCTCCATATTTGAAATTATCTCACTCGTCAGCATCCCGACAACACTCCCTGCATCATCCACCACCGGCAGCGCCGAGATAGTGTGACGCTCCATGAGTGCAGCCGCTTCGGATAATGCAGCGGATATGGGAATCGTCACCACCTGTTCTGTCATAATCTCGCAAAGATCGAAATGATGTCCGGCGACTGCCTTGGCAATATCCCATGACGTAACAATACCCCGTAATTTACCATCCTCTACCACCGGCAGATGATTTACCTCATGTTCAATCATAACCCCTGCTGCCGTGGCAATGGTTGCCGTTTTTGAAATAAACGGCGGATTACGAATCATCAGATCGCCAACCAGAACCGGCGTCAGAAATCTTCCAAGCAGATAATTCAACTGTTCATTCTCAAGCAGAAACCCGTCGTGCCCATACGGAGAAAGAATTTTTGTGTATGTTGCTTCATGTCCCGCAGCAGCCAAAGCCGCTGCAAGCTCTTCTGAGAGATGCGGAGGATACAGCCAGTCAGAAGAAACCGCCAGTATCAGAAAAGCGGCCTGCACCGGCTTAAGTCCTTTTGCAAGGGACCCCTCTATTGTCAGATCATAATAATCAATGGCTTTCGTAATATACAGATACGAATCAGGATTGAACCGTTCAACAAAACTACTGCCCTGATGCTGAAGATAGCTTTCAACCGAGAACTCGCTTTCAAATGCATACTCAAACGTCTGATGATTCGCAAGCCGGCGGCCGAATTTGGTGCGCATTGACTCTTCTGACAGATACGTAATATGCGCCATCATCCGTGCCAGAGCAAGACCGTTTTTCTCATCACTCATCACCGCTGCACGCTGCACGGCACCAAACGCAATATGCATCGGGGTTGAATACCCGCTTGCCGCAATCGCTACAACACGGCGGACAAATGCCGGAAAATCAACCGCCCACTGCATGGCCTGCATCCCTCCCATTGATCCGCCGACAACCGCATACAATTCAGAGACCCCGATTTCAGTTAAAAACTGATGCTCAGCGGCCACCATGTCGCGGATCGTAACAACCGGAAACGTCCGGCCGTATGGCTTGCCGGTTTTAGGGTTTACAGATGCAGGACCGGTCGACCCTTTGCACCCGCCGATAACATTCGTTGCAATCACACAGTAACGGGTAGTGTCCAGCGCACGCTTCGGCCCGATAATGCCATTCCACCACCCGGGTTTTTCATCGCCCGCGTGATAACCCGCCGCATGGGCATCGCCGGACAACGGATGACATACGAGAATAATATTTTTTCCGCGGGCATAGCCATAGGTTTCATAGGCTATCTGCACATCTTCCAGAATAGCGCCGCTCTCCAGATGAAGCGGTGTTTTCAGCGTATGGAAATTTGTTTCAACTTCTCCCAGATCCCCGTACATATCCGGCCTCACGCAAACGAAAGAGCATGGTCGAGGTCAGCAATTATATCCGCCGGATTTTCAAGACCCACCGCGAGACGGATGGTGTCCGGCGTAACCCCGGTTGCCTGCTGATCTTTAGGCGTAAGCTGCTGATGGGTGGTAGATGCCGGATGAATAATAAGCGTTTTGGCATCGCCGATGTTAGCCAGCAGTGAGATAAGGGAGACATGATTCTGCACTCTGACAGCCGCGTCGTATCCTCCTTTTACGCCGAAGGTGATAATGGGCCCCCCAACTCCTCCGAAATATTTGTCACAGGCAGCAGCTGAAGGATGGCCCGCAAGGCCCGGATAGTTTACCCATGCAATTTTTGGATGGCTCTGAAGATAGCGGGCAACTTCAAGCGCATTTTCAGCGTGACGGCCGACGCGGAGGTAGAGTGTTTCAAGACCAAGCGAGGTGAGCCATGCATTGAACGGCGAGAGGGTTGCGCCCAGATCGCGCATGAGGGAGATGCGGATGCTGGCGGAAACGGTCGCAGGCCCGAATGATTTATAATGACGGAGGCCCTGATATGCCGGGTCGGGCTCGGTAAATTTCGGGAACCTGCCGTTATCCCAGGGGAACTTTCCGCTTTCAATTATCGCTCCGGCAAGAGCGGTGCCGTGGCCGTTGGCATATTTGGTGGCCGACATAACGACAATATCTGCGCCATGCTCCAGCGGACGCACCAGCCCGATGCCTACGGTGTTGTCCACAATAAAGGGAACGCCGGCTTCGTGCGCAATTGCTGCAACGGCTTCAAAGTCGGGGATGTCAAGTTTCGGGTTCCCCAGAGATTCAAAGTAGACCGCCCGTGTTTTTTCAGTGATAGCAGATTTAAGAGCGGAGAGATCGTTGGAAGGAACGAACCGGACGTGACGGCCGAAGTTCGGCAGAGTGAGGTTGAAGAGCTCGAAGGTGCCGCCGTAGAGGTTGTCAGCCGAGACGATTTCATCGCCGGGGTTTGTGAGCGCAAAAATTGCCGTGGCAATGGCGGCCATGCCTGATGCGGTGCTGATGGCAGCAGTTCCTCCTTCGATCGCGGCGATGCGGGTTTCAAAGGAGGTATTATTCGGATTGGTAAGCCGCGTGTATATATTTCCGCTGTCAGTTAAGTTGAACCGGGCCGCTGCCTCTGCGGCGTCTTTGAAGACATAGGCAGTGGTCATATAGATAGGTTCGGCGCGTGCCCCGGTTTTTTCATCAGGGTGCTGGCCGGCATGGATGGCGAGAGTCTCTTTAAGCATGATGGTTCACAGTGTGAATTATGTTGGTCGCAAAAGGATATATAGATTGTCTTGAACGCGGCGGATAACCATTATCCGCCTGAGGTTCACTTTAGAATGGAATCAGCCGGATACCGGCCGGCCGGTGAACAACGCCTGTAAATTCCCGTGCCACGATGAATTTAAGGCCTTTCATATATGCACAGTCAACCAGTTTCTGATCGGCCGGCGCGTCGATGATGAAACCCGCCGCATCTGCGGTGAGCCGGGGGATGATGTCATAGATTTCATGAATCTGGTAATCGCCGAGAATAACTGATTCGGCGCTCAGAACACGTGCCCGGCCGGTTCCTGCCATATATTCTGCATGGCTTGCAAGCGTGGACAATGATTTGCCGACCGGTATTTCACGCGGGGGCGGCGGGGTAATTTTTTCAGATATACCGGCGGGTTCGGGCAGAGTTTCTGATACGGTGCTGAAAGAGGCCTCTTCTTTTTGATCTTCCAATCCGGTATCTTCACTCCCCGTATCCGCTCCGGGGTCAAAAGCAGGTTCATCTCCCTGGTCAGGCGCAGGAATTTCACATACAAGATTTGAAATCGGCTGATTTTTAGAAATCTGAGACCGTACAACGTCAGCGGGTGTTTTATTTCGGAGCGCTTTCATTATCTCTTTGCGCGTCATATCCTCAACGCTTCTGCCGCGGGGGGAGAGAGCAACATAATCAAGGTCGGCAACCTGTAAGAGTTCACGCAGGATTAAATCGCCGCCGCGGTCGCCGTCAACAAACGCGGTTGCATTTTTTTTGCGGGAAAGTTCGGCAACAATATCAGGAACACGGGTTCCCTCAACCGCCACGGTATTTTTAATGCCGCAACGAAGAAGATTTAAGACGTCCGCCCTTCCCTCCAGGATTATAACGGCGTCAGAATCCATAACAGTGGGTCCGGCCGGCAGCCGCTCTTCGCCGACGGATGATATTTTTACCACCCGGCGTGCTTCCCGCACCTCGGCACGGATGTCGTGGGTTGCAAGGCCGA
>CAZAWD010000123.1:0-3937 GCA_964488725.1 uncultured Methanomicrobiales archaeon
CAGCGCGCTCACCGCCTCCATCGAGGGCAATCGCGGCATGCCCCGCACCAAGCCCCCCCGCACCGTGGAAAAGGGCCTCTGGGCCAAGCCCACGGTCCTCAATAACGTGGAGACCTTCGCCAACATCCCCGTCATTATCTGCGAAGGCGGAGCTGAGTTTGCAAAAATTGGCACGGAAAAAAGTACCGGAACCAAAGTATTTGCCCTCGTCGGCAAAGTCAGACACACCGGACTGGTAGAAGTGCCGCTCGGTATAACCCTTCGTCATCTGATTTACGATATCGGCGGCGGCATTCAAAACGACCGGCCGTTCAAAGCCGTACAGACCGGCGGCCCGTCCGGCGGAAGCCTGCCGGCATCTCTGCTCGACCTGCCGGTCGACTTCGATACGCTCACCAAATACGGGACCATGATGGGATCCGGCGGCATGATTGTCATGGACGACCGCAGCTGCATGGTGGAGTTCGCCCGATACTATGTGCAGTTCCTCTGCGGAGAAAGCTGCGGTAAATGCACGCCCTGCCGGGAAGGTCTGCGGCATATGCGTGATATCTTAACCAACATATGCAGCGGCCGCGGACGGGAAGGCGACATTGAACTGCTCGAAGATATCGGCGAGATGATGCAGAACTGCTGTTTGTGTGCTCTTGGAAAATCCGCACCCAACCCGGTTTTATCCAGCATCCGCTACTTCCGCGACGAATACGAAGCCCACATTACCCGGCACTGGTGTCCGGCCGGAATGTGCCCGGCGCTTACGGCGTTTGTCGTAAACCGCGACAAATGTGTCGGGTGCCGCCGCTGTGCCGAAGTGTGTCCGACGGGCGCTATTTCCGGCGCCGGTAACGCTGCGCATACCATCGACACGCGGGTCTGTATCGGCTGCGGCGTGTGCCGCGACGTATGCCCCGCCGACGCTCTCGAAACCGTGCCGGTATCACTCTGGTCACGGATGATGATGAACGCATCACGCGGATCTATCCGGACGCAACCGGTCAAAGGAGATGAGTAACATGCAGATTACCATAAACGGTATCGCCTGCGAATGCGAAATGGGCGAAACAATTCTCACGATTGCACGGCGTAACAACATTTTTATTCCAACGATGTGCTATCACGACAAATACCCGGGCGAAGGAGCGTGCAGGCTGTGTGTGGTTGAGGTCATTGACAAAGGATGGACAACCGTTGTTGCGTCCTGTATCTACCCGGTGACCCGTGAAATAGTCGTCGTAACCGATAGTGAACGGATATGGAAATACCGCAAGATGATTTTAACATTCATGCAGCGGCGTGCACCGCAGAGCAAAATGATTGAAGAGATGTGCGAGAAGTATGAGGTCCCGGATTACTCGCTGCGGTCGATTAAGAAAGGCCGGTGTATTTTATGCGGGCTGTGCGTGCGTGCCTGCGATAAAATAGGTATACATGCCATTGCCAAAGTCAGACGCGGGACCGGCAAAAAAATATCAACTCCGTATGACGAACCGTCCGCGGTCTGTATCGGCTGCGGATTGTGTGCAAAGGTCTGTCCGACGGGCGCCATTCAGATTACGGAAACAGAAACATCTAAAATTATCTGGGGAAAAGAGTTTCCCAAAAAAAGAACAAAGCCGGCCGAACCAGATAAAAAGGATTAGAACCAGCTGTCAAGCGTGGCCTGTCCTTTTTTGGTGCCGAGCCGGTCGAGTCCGGCTTCCACCCGTTCCGGGGTAAATCCATGCTCTTCACAGAGGAGCTCCATAACTGTATCCCGGTCGGCTGAAGCATGCGTGATAGTATATTCGCGGGTGACCTTCGGGTGCATGAAATAATCAAGTAACCGTTCAGGTTCATCGGCATTTTCAGATTCACCGATCCGGTCATGGAACCCGCCGGATTTTACGATTTTAAGAGCGGTTTTCGGACCCACGCCTAAAACGCCGGAGTTGTAATCGGTGCCGATAAGTAACGCTATCTGAATAAGTTCTTCGCGGGTTACGCCGAGATGCGAACACACCTCAAAACAGCTGAGCCGTTCGGGGTATACGGAGATTATTTTTCCCCGTATTTTGCGTTTGCCTGAGACGGTTACGTTGCGCACCAGAGTCGGGCATCCAAACAGCAGGGAATCATAATCCTGCGACACCGCAAACGTCACGTCGCCGTTTTCTGCCATATACGCAGACTGCGCTTCGCCTTCTTCCGGCGCCTGTATCCATGCAATCCCCAGAGCGCTCAACAGTTGTTTGGACGAATCGGTGATATACGCATCGACCCGCGACGATGCCATCGCATATTTACGGGCGGCCGCATCGTCGCCTTCTTTTACGGCGCGTTCCCATTCTTCTTTTGCATGTTCACGAACGACCCGGCGGCCGTCAAGTGTCTTGGACTTAAACGCGGGGGGTTTGCCGTCAAAGACATAGATGGGCGTAATATTTTTTTCAATAAGGTTTGCGGTCCTGAAAAGCAGTCCGCTCAGATGTGAGGTAACCCGCCCCTGATCATCCATGAGCGGGGCGCCGTCGGCCTGTCTGATACCGGACAGAAACTGATAGAGCGCATTGTAGGCATCGATTGCGGCCGTTCCGCCGAGGTTGTCCCATCCGGGATGTTCAATAGATTCGTCCAGCAGGGCACGCAGTGCGACACCCATTTATCGGTACATCCGTGATTTCAGGCTGTCGACGGTTTCGGTAATGGTCTGGGCGGTTGCATCCTGCTTTGCAACGAGCTGGCGGCCGAGGTCTTCCATGTTTGCGCGCAGAACACGTTCACGGTGGGCCGACTGTTCTTCGAGGCGCCGGACATGGATAATAAGCTGGAGTACAAGACCGCCAAAACAGAGGATTAAGACGAGGATTCCAACAGCAATAACCGCATCCTGCCACAATCTGCTTACTACAACAATACCTGAAATTGCCATAAGGACGATGAGCAGAGTCTCAGGAATGATATCTCGAATATTCATAGTTTAACTAAGGTGACGACCAATATTAAGTTATCTGTATATGAGTGGAATGGATATTCGTCAGACAGCGGCATATGCCGGTATGGCTGCATTAATGCTGCTGTCAAATGTACTGGCCCTGCTGCTTATCAAGCCGGTACAGAACGCCGGCCTGGCCGCATTTGAAAATCCCGACGCTCTGGCAAATATTATTTTGTTCCTGTTCCTCATGCTGGTGTTTACGGCGGTTCTGCTGCTGCTGATTAAACGAAAAGCCCAGAAGATTATCAGTAGTATCATCGCGCTCTGTATTGCTTCGGTTATTTTTTACGTGGTGCTGGCGCTTATGGTGCCGCTGCTGCCGGTAACGGCTGCGTATGCAGTCGCGGTGGCGGCCGGGGTTGTGTCGGTGCTTCTGCTCTGGCGGTATCCGGAATGGTATATTATAGATATAGTGGGGCTGGTGACCTGCGCGGGATGTGCGGCAATTTTTGGGGTGTCGCTGTCTCCGCTGCCGGTGGTTATTCTGCTGTTTCTCCTGATGGTCTATGATTATCTGGCGGTTACTAAAACAAAACACATGCTGACGCTGGCCGACGGCGTGATGCATCAGAAGATGCCGATTATGTTTCTGGTGCCCAAGACCCGCGGGTATTCGTATCGCAAGACGGGATTTTCAATCCGGTCTCCGAAGGAGGAGCGAAGTGCGTATATGATTGGTATGGGCGATATTATTATGCCGGGGATTTTGATTGTTTCAGCACAGGTGTATGCCGGCAGTGCGGCGGTTTTCGGACTGACGCTTCCGGCGTTTGGCGCGCTCGCCGGATGTCTGCTGGGTCTGGTCCTTTTGTTTATTATTCTGCGGTCCGGAAAACCTCAGCCCGGCCTGCCGCTGATTAACGGGTGCGCGATTCTCGGATTTCTGATATGCTGTGCCGCGGCCGGCATCTGGAACTGGCTGGCACTTGGCTTGTTTTAAAACAGAGAGAATAATAAAAAAAA
>CAZAWD010000124.1:0-3936 GCA_964488725.1 uncultured Methanomicrobiales archaeon
GATAGTGACTGTTCCCATCGGCGCATTCAGTGCAAGACCGGCGTCATGTTTATACTTACGAAGCACGCCGGCCATTTTAACCACCAGATCACCGTCGCGCAGAGCCGCTTCATCATCATAGCGGAAGGTGACCCATGGATGATCGATAATCCGTTTGCCGCCGGAGAGGTGGTGATAGCATTCCTGCGCAAAGAACGGAATATACGGAGAAAGCATCGTACACATCGCATCCAGAGTTGTTTCAAGCGTATACACCGCTCCTGCACGTGCCGGCTCTTCACTGTAGAGTCTGCCTTTTACAAACTCCAGATACTCATCAGCCAGCACATTCCAGGCAAAGTCGCGGATAATCTTCAGACCTTTATCAAAGAGATAGACCTCCATCGCCTCTGTAACATCGGAGATCGTCTTCGACAGATTGGCAAGCATCCAGCGGTCAATTAACGTTGACGGCGCATCTGTCCTGGCAACTGCTGACTCCTTCTGAATCTGTGACAGCGAGAACCGCACAATGTTCCACATCTTGGTCTGGAACCTTGACGCGGCAATGACATCGTTCCAGTTAAAGAGAATATCCTGACCCGTAGACGACCCCGCCGCCGCCCACTGACGCAGCGCATCAACACCATAGGGCCCCATTACATCTTCGGGACCTATGACATTGTCCCGCGACTTGGACATTTTAAATCCGTCTTCGCCCAGAACCATACCGTTGATTAAGATGTTCTCCCATGGCTTTTCACCGAGAACTGCCATACTGCGCAGAATAGTATAGAACGCCCAGGTCCGGATAATATCATGACCCTGCGGGCGGATCTGTGCCGGGAAATACGGCGGCATACCGCTGCCGTCCCAGCCGGTAACGTGCAGATCGGTAATAGATGAATCCATCCATGTATCAAGAACATCTTTTTCACCGGTAAACTCCGTACCGCCGCATTTCGGGCAGGCATGCTTCGGCTTGTCGATGGTCGGATCGATTGGAAGATCTGCTTCATCGGGCAGAATCATCTCGCCGCACTTGTCACAGAACCATACCGGAATCGGCGTGGCAAACAGCCGCTGACGCGAGATACACCAGTCCCATTCCATCTGGTCGGCCCAGTTCTCAAGGCGCTGAAGCATGTGCTCCGGATACCACTTGATTTCGCGGGCGGCTTTCACAATCTCATCGCCTTTGACTTTAACAAACCACTGACGCTCCGAGAGAATCTCAATCGGCGTCTTACAGCGCCAGCATCCGCCGACACGCTGCTGAATCTTCTTCTGGTCCTTTAAGATTCCCTGCTCGCGCATATCCGCAAGAATTGCCGCACGGCAGTCTTTGGACGTCATACCCTCGTATTTTCCGCAGAGAGCGGTCATGGTGCCTTTGGTCGTCAGTGCTTTCCTGAGCGGCAGATGATGTTTCTTCCACCAGAACACATCAGTCTTATCACCAAACGTACAAATCATAACCGCACCCGACCCGAACGCCATATCAACCGCATCATCAGCAATAATAGTCACTTCGTGGCCGAAGAGCGGCACCCGCAGCGTCTTTCCGACAATTGATTTATACCGGTCATCCTCGGGGTGAACGGCAACGGCAACACAGGCAGCAAGGAGCTCAGGGCGCGTGGTTGCGATTTCAAGGCCGTCGAAATCAAAGTAGTTGAGATAGGTTTCACCTTCATAGTAGGAAACCTCGGCAAACGCAATAGCGGTTTCACAGCGGGTACAGTAGTTAACCGGATGCTCATCCTGATAGATGTATCCGTCTTTGAGCATACGAAGGAACGAGAGCTGCGTCTTTCTATAATAATACGGCTCCATTGTGATGTACTCGTTGCTCCAGTAAACGGAAAATCCCATCGTCCGAAGCGACTGCCGCATTTTTGAGATATTTTCAACGGTTAACTCACGGCACATCCGGCGGAACTCTTCCCGGCTGACATCATTTTTGGTAATATGATGCGTCTCTTCGACCTTTACCTCGGTCGGCAGCCCGTGACAGTCCCAGCCCTGCGGAAACATAACGTTGTAGCCGGTCATGCGTTTATAGCGGGCGATGATATCCATATATACCCATCCTAATGCATGACCGATATGCAGTTTGCCCGTCGGATACGGCGGCGGGGTGTCGATTACATATTGGGGTTTCTTCGAATCCTTATCAAAATAAAAATCGCTGTCGTTCCACTGGTCAAGCCAGCGTTTTTCAACGACAGCAAAGTCGTATGTCTTTGGAAGCTCCTCACTTGACATTGCGGGGTATAGTTTGTTTTTTATTCCATATAATTTAGTAGGGGGGGCTGCGAAGCGGGCCGCCGTCCGGACAAAACGAGAGATACATATTCTCAGCCGCCCCATACTTACCATTCATATGATGCAGCTGCAGTTTCCTACCTCTGAAATTGCCGGTGTTCCCCTCAGAAATCATCTTCTGCTGGCCGCAGGAGTGCTGGGCACCACCGGCGCATCCTTACAACGACTGCTTGAAAGCGGCGCCGGCGGTGTCGTTACCAAATCAATCGGGCCGCAACCAATCCCCGGTCATCACGGCCCGGCCCTTCTGCCGGTTGACGGCGGGCTTTTAAATGCGATGGGGCTGCCTAATCCCTCGCACGATTTTGTCGAAGAGATTGCACCTCTCAAAGACGAACCGGTTGTTATCAGCATCTTCGGCGGGACCGCAGAAGAGTTCGGAACCGTTGCGTCATGGTTTCCCGATGCCAAAGCATTTGAACTGAACCTCTCCTGTCCCCACGCCGAAGGATACGGAGCGTCCATCGGGGTAAACCCGCGGGTGGTAACGGACTGCACCGAGACGGTGAAAACCTTTGGCAAACCCGTCTGGGTAAAACTCACGCCCAACGTCACCGACATCGGCGTTATCGGAAAAGCCGCGGAGAAAGGAGGAGCAGATGCCATTGTTGCCATCAACACCGTCAAAGCCATGCGGATTTCAACCGGACTCCGCCGACCGGTTCTGGGCAACAAATTCGGCGGCCTCTCCGGCAAAGCGGTGTTTCCCATTGCCGTGCGGGCGGTCTATGACCTCTACGAAGCAGTGAATATCCCGATCATCGGCTGCGGCGGGGTGTCGTGTGCGGACAATGTCCTTGAAATGATGATGGCAGGAGCCGCAGCCGTTGAAATCGGCAGCGCGGTCTATGACTCGTTTACTGTATTTTCCGAGATCGTCTCCGAACTGTATGCAGCTGACGAAAGCGGTATACCCGCCGCCGAGATTGTGGGGTGCGCCCATGACTGAAGCCGCCCTGCCCGAAATTGTCACGCTGACCCTCGTTATTGACGAGACGCCGACCATCAAAACATTCGTTTTTGATGAGGTCTTCAACTTCCGTCCGGGCCAGTTCTGTATGGTCTGGGTGCCGGGCGTTGACGAGATACCCATGGCATTCTCCGCGGCCAACGCTATTACTGTCATGAACGTCGGCGATGCAACAAACGCCCTCTTCGGCCTGAAAGCCGGCGATAAAATCGGTATCCGCGGCCCGTTCGGCAACGGCTTTACGCCTGAGGGAAAGACACTTGCAATTGCCGGCGGCATCGGTGTCACCCCGCTCTTTACCCTTGCGGCGTCCGGCGAGGTTGATACCTTTATTCTCGGCGCACGAACCAAAACGGAACTCATCTTCACCGAGGAACTCTCCGGAGTCACCGACCTGAAGATTGCAACCGACGACGGGACGTTCGGCTACCACGGCTTTGTGACCGGCATCATGGACGGTCTCGACCTCGAAAGCTATGACACCATCTGTGTCTGCGGGCCGGAGATGATGATGAAAGGAATTCTTGACCGGTTAACCGCCCGCGGCATCGCAGACCGCGGACAGTTTTCCATGCACCGGTACATGAAATGCGCCATCGGTGTCTGCGGGTCATGCTGTATGGACCCGACGGGTTACCGTGTCTGCCGTGACGGCCCGG
>CAZAWD010000125.1:0-3911 GCA_964488725.1 uncultured Methanomicrobiales archaeon
CTTCGCGGTAAAAAGTGATGATGTAATTCTCTCACGCGACGACGCCGGCATATGCGGTATTGTCCGCTCGGTCAGACCCGCGGGAGCGGTTACGGTCTATACGGTCGAAACATCCAACGGGATAATTACCGCGGCTATGGGAAAACGGGAAACATCTTTTTCCACAGGCGAGCGGGTAGCCGTTACCTATGCCGGTGCCGTTGACGTCTCGGTATCATCGGGAGATGAAGACATATGAAAAAAACAATTACTGCTCTGCTTATTGCAGTCTGTCTGACCGGTTTGTTCATCTCCGGTGCGGCGGCTGCCACCACCGAACTGACCATTGAAAAATATGATGCCGCCGGCACTCTTCTCAACTCCACCACGGTGGATTATCAGTGGATGGAGGAAAATCTGCCGATCGTTGGAAATGGCATAACCTCGTATTATTTACAAGGACCGGTCTTTGAAGGCGACAGCTGGGATCCGACCGAATCGGTCAATGTCAAAACCAAAAACATGGGGGCATTACGGGGAACCGCGGTCCGCGACCTGTGCAATCTCGTTGGCGGAGCAGACCACGGCGATACGGTTACCATTATCGCTGAAGACGGCTACAAACGCAGTTTTCCACAAAAGTATATGTATACCCCCGCAGAACGGATGGGGACGGTGTTCATTGCATGGTTCAATGCCGAAGAAGGATATGTCCCCGACTATTACACTGGCATGCGGCTGATGTTTTCAGGCGACACGTCCGTTAACCCATGGGGAATACATGTGTTCGGCAACAGCGATGAAAAAGAAACCATGGACGAAGCCGACTGGTACTTCTACTCAGGCAAGTATCCGACAACAACCGGCCTTTCGGTTCAGACGGTAAAGACCATACAGATACGTTCCCCCAAACCGGAACCGGCCCCTGCCGCGACCCCCGGATTCGGAATCCTGCTCACACTCGGTGCGGTCTCCGCCGGATTATGCCTCTGCCTTAGAAGAATATGAAATCACGGTATATTTTTTTTATTCTCATCATCATCATGATTGCCGGATGCGGGGCAGCGGCGGCTGACGAACAGATACGTTTCGGCCCCTGCATCACCAGCACTGCACCAGACGAGGTAACGATTCATTATACACTTTCCGAACCCGCTGCGGGAGGTGTAGTTTATCGGGCAGAAAATAGTTCGGGAATATTTGTCCCGTCTCCATTGAACTTCACTCATGCCGTTTCTTTAAAAAATCTGACGCCGGACACCGTCTATGCCTATCAGGTTCTGATAGGGGATACACGGTCGCCGGAGTATTCGTTTACCACGCTTGGCAGTCAGAACTACACCGCCGTCATCACTGGCGATACCCGTGGCGAACCGCCGTTTAGCCAGATGGAACGTCACGGTGTGGTTGCCGCGTCCGTTGCCGCTGAACACCCGCTCTTTGTGGTGCATCTGGGAGATTTTTCCGGCGACGGGTCCGACCCTGAAGAGTGGGATGAGTTCTTTTCCGCTGGAAAAGAGCTGTATGCAAACACCATCATTGTCCCGGTACAGGGCAACCATGACAAAGGAGATATCTATTCTTCCCTCTTTTGTCTTCCCAACTGGTACTCCGTTACCGCCGGAAACCTAACCTGCATCGTGCTCAACACCAACCTCTGGGTAAACAAATATTTTGAGAATCAGACCGCGTGGATGTCTGAAAGATTCGCCGGTCCCGGCACGAAGATAGCTCTCTTCCATCATCCGTTCTACACGACCGATGAAAAGATGTCGGGGCTGTCTGCCGAACAGCGCCGTGTATGGCAGTCCTTGTTTGCCGGAAACATAACGGCCGCCTACTCAGCACACATGCACGCATACGAACGTTATGAGTCGGCGGGCGTTATGTATGTAACAAACGGATGCGGCGGTGCTCCGCTGTATCCTCCGCGGGCCTCACCGGAGCTGACGCCGGTATCTGCGGTCTACTTCACGCTGGGGTATGTCAGGCTCACGGTCAGCGGTGACACGTTTACTTCGGAGTTTGTGCCGGTCGCCGGAGTCGATGAAAAGACCGGTGTCATTACCCGAACATTCCCGGCAGGGACGGCTGCGGACTCTTTCTCATCCGGTAAGCCCGTGGTCTCACCCCTGCCCGTGACCGGCGTTATATTTGGATTATGTACTGGATTATTTTTACGGAGAAAATTATGAACATCAAATTAAGTGTATTTACTGTATTTCTGGCCATCTGTTGCGCAACGGTCGCCGTCGCTGCAGGACCCGGCGGAGCAACAACCGAACTGAACATTACCAAAATTGCCGCAAACGGCACCATCATTGCCCAGACAACCGTTGACTGTCACTGGCTTGAAGAAAATCTGCCGGTACAGGGCGACGGGATTACTCATTATTATCATCAGGGTCCTGTCTTTGCCGATGATTCCGAAGCACGGTGGGATGTCAATGAATCGGGAAATTTCAAAGATCGCGGTGCGGTTAAAGGAACCGATATCAAAGATCTCTGTGAACTCGTTGGCGGGATGAAGGCGGGGGATCAGGTCATGATTGCAGCCGGCGACGGATATCATGTTGAGTATGGATATGACACTATCTATGCGCCGTCCGCCCGCCAGGGAAAAGCGGTCATCTGCTGGTATAACGGCGAGGAAGTGGTCGGCGTCGGTGAACGGCAGGGTGTCGGATATCCGGCAAAAGATGGATACTTCCTCGGCATGCGGCTGGTTTTCTTTGCAGATGATTCAATAAATTCGGAGGGACTGCATATATTTGGCAATAATGATATGCGGCTGACGCTTCCGGAAAAATCCGTTTACTTCTACGAAGGTCTCTATCCTTCAACGAGCGGTCTCACCGTTAAATGGATCAGCGAACTGCGAATCTATGAAGGCGGGTATACGGGTGAAAAAGGTCTGCTGGCCAAATCAATGATGACGCAGACCGCACCAAAAGAAACAAAGAGTCCGCTCTTTATTCCGGTAATTATCGCGGGTCTCGGGGCTGCGGCGGTTCTTGCCCTGCGCAGGAGATTCATATGAACCGGATAGTAATCTACGGTGCCCTCCTGCTGCTTCTGCTCGGCGGAGTGGCGGGTGCGGGCTGCATAGGTAGCAATCCGTATGCAGATATCAACTGGAGCCTGACGCTTGCGCGTGCCGACGGAACAGAGAAGAACATGACCGTCGCTGAAATCGCGGCACTGCCTGCCGTGTCCGGCAACGGGTATGCGGTTTCAACGGTTGGCATCAAATACGGCCCGTATAAAGTAACAGGTGTCTCACTTATTGATCTGTTACAGGAAGTAGGCGGCGTATCAGCGGACCAGACGGTGCATGTGTATGCGGCCGACGGGTATCTGTGGGTATTCTCCTATGATCAGCTTCTTGGCGAGAACCTGCTGTGTCTTGACAAAAATTTAAAAGAGCTGAAGATACCGGTTACGATGACGCCGATTCTTATGTATGCGGCCGACGGAAAACCATACCCGTATGACGACGGCGGGCCGCTCCGGGTTGCCGTCATGACCAAAGAAGAAAACGTTATCACCGAAGGAAGTCTCTGGGTAAAATGGGTTGAAAGAATAGAGGTCCACTGATGAGACGAAAGGTAATCTTTTTTCTCATTTTGTGTATCCTGCTGGCGGCCCTCTGGTCTGCCGGCTGCATCTCGACGGATGAGAGAACGCCGCTGAAAATACTGGCAGCAGGAAGCCTTCTGACCCCGCTTGAAGAGCTTGAAAAAGAATATGAACTGCTTCATCCTGATATCGACATCATCGTCGAAGGGCACGGGAGCATTCAATGTATTCGTCAGGTTACCGATCTGAACAAATCGTTTGACCTTGTTATGGTTGCAGATGAATCCCTTATTCCTGACATGATGTACCGGCCGGGCCCTGTCGGGGTCAATTATTCTGATTCGTATACCGTG
>CAZAWD010000126.1:0-3898 GCA_964488725.1 uncultured Methanomicrobiales archaeon
ATAAAAAAATAAACACACAAACGCAAAAACCCACACCGACCCCCTGCCTTTATCCCCCCTGCCCCCCAACCAACATACACGCAAAAACAATGCTCTTCATCGAATTCGCCAAAACATGCAGCCAAATAGAAACCATCTCCTCCCGGCTCGCCATGACCGACCTCCTCGCTGACGTCTTCAAAAAACTCCCCGACACCGAACTCCCCATCTTCGTCCGCTTCAGCCGCGGCAAACTCTTCCCCGACTGGTCAGCCGAAAAACTCGGATTCGGCCCCTCCCTCCTCTACGAAGCCCTCGCCTACGTCATCGGCAAAAAACGTGACAACGTAATACAAGCCGTCAACAGCGCCGGCGACACCGGCCTCGTCGTCGAACAACTCCTCGAAAAACGCGAACAAACCATCTTCTTCTCCGAAGAACTGGAACTCACCGACGTATACACCCGCTTCCTCTCCATGGCAAAAACAACCGGTAGAAAATCCCAGCAGGAACGTCTCCGCACCGCCCAATACCTCCTCTCCAACGCCTCACCCCTCGAAGGCCGCTACCTCGCCCGCCTCATGCTCGAAGAAATGCGCATCGGCGTCGGAGAAAGCGTCGTCAAAGACGCCATCGCAAAAGCATTTCAAATCGACCCCGCCGTCATCGACCACGCCCACCAGGCCCTCAACGACCTCGGCCGTCTCGCCCTCCTCGCCAAAACCGAACCCGACACCCTTCCTTACGTCACCATCACCCCCTTCAAACCCGTCAAAATGATGCTCGCACAAGCCGGAACCATCACCGGCATGCTGGAAACCCACAAAACCCTCGCAGCAGAAAACAAATACGACGGCAGCCGGTTCCAGTTCCACAAATCAAACGGCAAAACCGCCATCTACTCACGCCGGCTCGAAGAAATGACCGCATCTCTCCCCGACGTCGTAGAAATGCTCAGCGCCGCCACCACCCACGACCTCATCATCGACGGCGAAGTCATCGCCATCATGAACGGCAAACCCATGCCGTTCCAGACCGTACTCCGGCGCATCAGACGCAAACACAACATCGACGCCGCAGCCGACGAAATCGAACTCCGGCCCTGCGTCTTCGACATCCTCGTCTGCGACGGCAAAACCCTCATCGACCTCCCCTTCCACGAACGCCGCAACATCCTCACCAAAGTAATGACCAACTACGTCGCCCCCCAGCTCATCAGCAGCTCCGTTGACGAAATCGAAACCTACTACCACCAGGCACTCAACAACGGAAACGAAGGAATAATGCTCAAAGTCCAAGACGCCCCATACATTCCCGGCAACCGCGGCAAACTCTGGATAAAAATCAAACCCGAAGTCGACACCATCGACCTCGTCGTCACCGGAGCCGAATGGGGAGAAGGAAAACGGGCGCGGGTCTTTGGCTCATTCATCCTCGCCTGCCAGGACGAAAACGGCGACCTCCTCGAACTCTCCCGGGTCGCAACCGGCATCGACGACGCAATGCTGTCCACCCTCTTTGACATCTTCAAAGACAAAATAATCTCAGAAAAAGGTAAAACCGTCAGGTTTGAACCCGACACCATCTTTGAAGTCGGCTATGCCGAACTCCAGAAAAGTATCAACTACAAAGCCGGCTACGCCCTCCGGTTCCCGCGGTTCGTCCGGCTCAGAGACGACAAAGACGTATCGGAAATTGAAACAATGGAAAGCCTTACCCGACGCTACGCCATGCAGAACAAAGAAGAATAACACCCCTCCCCTCACTTACTGTTATAATATCTGACCGCCAATATATACGCAGAAAAATATGGAAGAATATACCGGCAACATCGGCAACTACGATGAAACCTACCAGACGTTTCACATCGACGTGCCGAAACACTACAACTTTGCATTTGACGTGATTGATGCATGGGCCAAAAAAGACCGCAATCACCTCGCAATGATATGGACCAATCAGGACGGTGAAGAAAAAAAGTTCACCTTCTGGGACATGATGATCCACTCAAACGAAGCGGCCAACATCCTCATGAAATTCGGGATCCAAAAAGGCGACCGCGTTTTATTAATGCTGCCGCGGGTCCCTGAATGGTGGATACTTGTCCTTGGAATAATGAAACTCGGCGCCGTATTCTGTCCCAGCCCCCATATGCTCACGGTAAAAGACATCGCCTACCGCATGAAAGTCGGCGGATTCAAGATGGTCATTACCGACCGCGAAAACATGGAAAAAATTGACGAAGTCGCCGCCGAATGTCCCCATCTCCAGCTGCGCATGGTAACCGACGACGACCCGACGGTGCGCCTCCCCTCCCCGTGGATAGGCTACCAGCACGAACTAAAATACCCCGCGCCGGTCTCAACAAAACTCGTATCAACCGCCGGACGTAAAATACTGGCAACCGACCCGATGCTGATTTACTTCACCTCCGGAACAACAAAGAATCCGAAGATGGTTCTGCATGACTACGCCCACCCGCTGGGCCAGACAGTCACCGCAAAATTCTGGCACGACCTAACAGAACATGACGTTCACTTCACCGTCTCTGACACCGGCTGGGCAAAATGCGGATGGGGGAAAATATACGGCCAGTGGATATGCGGCGCATGTATATTCGTCTACGATTACCGCACGAAGTTCCATGCAACCGAACTCCTGCCGCTGATTGAAAAATACGGAGTTACCTCGTTTTGCGCCCCGCCAACTATTTATCGCATGCTGATAATTGCCGATCTGAAAAAGTTTTCATTCTCCGAACTGCGGACATGCACCAGTGCCGGCGAACCGCTGAACCCCGAAGTCATCCGCATCTGGCGGGAAGGAACCGGCCTGACAATCAGAGAAGGATACGGCCAGACGGAAACATGCTGCTGCATTGCAACACTTCCCGGCATGCAGGTTAAACAGGGATCTATGGGAAAACCAATGCCGGGCTGGCATATTCAGCTCCATGATGACGAAGGAAAAGAGGTTCCGCAGGGCGAAATCGGAAGAATTGCCATCTCTCTCACCCCCCGGCCTGCCGGACTCATCCGTGAATATCTCAACAATCCTGAAGAAAATGCCGCAATGTTTGTTGCCGGCTGGTATTATACCGGTGACAAAGCACGCCTGGACGAAGACGGATACTTCTGGTTTGTCGGCCGTAACGACGATGTAATTAAATCGTCGGGCTATCGCATCTCTCCGTTTGAAGTAGAGTCAACCCTGCTTGAACACCCCGCAGTAAAAGAATCAGCAGTCGTCGGGTCTCCGGATGAAATCCGCGGAATGGTAATTAAAGCGTTCATTGTCCTGCACGACGGTTACCAGCCATCCGAACGGCTGGTGAAAGAAATTCAGGATTACGTCAAACGGTCAACGGCCCCTTACAAATATCCGCGGCTGATTGAGTTCCTCCCGGAACTGCCGAAATCATTTTCCGGAAAAATAAAACGCGGCGAACTGCGTGAACGCGAACTGAAACGGTTCTCGGAAGAAAACTCCGAAACCTGACCTTTTTTTCAAAAAAATATTAGTTCTGGTGTTCGGATTCCATCTCTTTGAGCGTGCGGTCAGCAAGTTCATGCATACGTGCCGGAATCCCGCGGGACGAAATGGTTTCAATTTCTTTCATTGCTGAAGCAATTTCAGCGCCAAGAACAAAGATAGCATATTTATGCTCAAGTTTACTGCGGTTAATCTGGTCCGGGGTGATTTTCAGAGCGGTGTATTCGGGGAATTTCAGATCAGGGTTAAGTGACTCGTAGTATTCTTTAATATCGTAAAAGATCTGATGAAGTTCAAGTAGTTCTTCTTTATGCATATGTCCTATAGCATAGGAAGGGAAACCTCATAATAATTATCCCCGTCTGAAAAAAAAGATGCTGGGTCATGTCTCAATTTTTTAGATAAAAATCCCTCACAGGATTTTCAG
>CAZAWD010000127.1:0-3880 GCA_964488725.1 uncultured Methanomicrobiales archaeon
AGACCAATCCGCTGCTTGAAAAAATAAGTTTGCCCGCTATTGAAAACTGCCGGAAAGTGGGATTGGGAATTGTACTGGTTCCGACAATAATAAAAGGTAAGAACGATCATGAAATCGGCGGCATCATACAATTCGCGGCGAAGAATGTGGATATTATTCGCGGCATTAATTTCCAGCCGATAGCATTTACCGGCGCTGCAAAAACCGAGGATGTGGATGCAGGCCGGGTTACCGTTCCCGACATTACCCGCGCGGTGGAAGAGCAGACAAACGGAGCCCTGACCTCACGGGATTTTTATCCGATTCCGTCAGTGATGACCATCTGTGACCTGATTGAAGCATATACCGGTAAACCGCAGGTACTGTTTTGCGCCCACCCTCATTGTGGTGCGGCGACGTATGGGTTTGTGAATGAAAATGGAAACGTGGTGCCGATTAACCGCGTAATAGATGTCGACAAATTCTTTGAAGAGGCGAATAAAATGGCAGAAAAATTCAGGTCGGCCGGTAAAACAAAAAAATATCTGGCAATGGCCGGCGGACTTGCCCGCCTGAGCAGATCGGTGTCAAAGGAGGAGGTTGACGGAATTATGATTGACCTTAAACGGCTTATTTATGATGCGCTGGTGAAACATGATTATCAGTCGCTGGGAGAGTTCCATAAAAATGCGCTGTTTATCGGGACAATGCACTTCATGGACAATTTCAATTATGACACCGACCGGGTGGAACGCTGCTGTATTCATTATACGACACCGGACGGCCGTATGATTCCGTTTTGTACGTATAACAGCGGACCGGTCTGGCGGGAAAAGATATGGCGCGAGAACGCAAAAACTTCTAAGCAGGAATGAAAATCTGGAACCGGACGGAAAAGACGAACCTGGAGGTTGCGTGGAGCGGTCTGATGCGGATAAAGAGAAAGGGTGAACTGCATGCCGCTTTGAAAAAAGAGGCGGCGGCGTTTACCCCGGATGATCTTGAGCTGATGATGGTGCGCTATGACGCAAAAATAAAGGACCTTCCCGGCGATTACCGTCAGGAGCTGGCACGCTATGCACGTATGCAGATTACGCAAGGATATACGCGGCTGATGACCGCGGAAACAGACGATGTGCATGCAAACGAAAAACTCCGGGCCGGCTGGAAAGCGTTTGTGCAGTCTGCACGAACCGCATGTACGAAAGGAACGGCCGGCGACCGGCTGCGGGCGCTGAAGTATCTGATTGCGGCGTTTTCGATGTATGTTGAGGATGAACCGGCGCATCCGGTTGGCATGCCGTTTCCCGGCGGGCTGGCGGTGGAGCGATATGAAGGAGTGGTATACTGTCCGGTGCGGGATGCATGGGACAGCGTGGATGAGGCTCTGTGCAGGTTCTGTCCGGCACAGCAGAGCCGCGAAAGAGACATGGTTTTGTCGAAGGATGAACGCGAGAGTCTGGGCAAAGAAGAGAAACTTACGAACTATTTTTATAATTTTAAGGGATGATTATTTGCAGGCCGGAAAACCACAGATTTTTAACGTAAGGAGTCCAACGTTAATAGTGCAATGAACAGTGGCATCTGCCCGAAATGTGGTTTACCAAAAGAGTTATGCATTTGCGAAGAAGTCGCAAAAGAACAGCAGCGTATCAGTGTGAAAGTAAGCAAGAGACGATACGGTAAAGAAGTTACCGTTGTCGACGGCCTGGACCCCTATGAGATTGATCTGGAAGATTTGTCAAAGTATCTGAAAGGACGTCTTGCCTGCGGAGGCACCGTAAAAGAAAACTCAATTGAGCTTCAAGGTAATCACAGAGACAGAGTAAAAGCGCTTCTGACGAGTAGAGGATACAGTCTGGATAATATCAACTAAATTTTTAGTTGGTTTTTTTATTTTTTTATGCGGAGTACTGGTGAGTACCGCGTTTTTTTGTGGCGGTGCTACTTCATGTTACTCTGTGCGGTCTGTTTTCCTGCCCGCGCCCGGTCAATTAAATCCCGTTTGGTCTCGCCCGCAAGAGAAAGACACGCATCGAACGCCGAAACCGCATCCGCATACTTCTCCAGCTGAAGAAGCTCATATCCTTTATTATACTGAGCATCGGCATCATTGGGAAGCGCAATCAGCACCCGGCGGAAACAATCATACGCTTTTGCATGATCTCCCAGACAACTCAGCGCCAGTCCTTTATTATTCATCGCGCCGGTCATCGTCCGCTCATACTTGAGCGCTTTGTCATAACAGCGCACCGCCTCTTCATACTCCCCAAGTTTTGAAAGCGCGTTGCCGCAGTCAAAATGACTCACCGCATGGCCCGGCGAAATCTCAATCGTCGCCCGGAAAAACCGCACCGCGTCACGATATTTTCCCGCTGCATACAAAAACTCCGCGCGGTTAAACCAGTGTTCCGGCCCGCGCGGCTCGGCCTTGCATACCTGTTCCATAATCGCATCCGCTTCCCGATATTTTTTCGCCTGCGCAAGCATTCGCGCATGGCTCGTCAGAAATACCACGTCGTCCGGGGAAATCGATAACGCTTTCTGAAAATACTCATCAGCTTCGGAGAACCGGCCAAACGATGCCAGCGCGTCTCCTTTATTATGATAATACACCGCAACCTGCGGGCGGATTGAAATCGCTTTATCATATGCGGCAAGTGATGCGTCTTCGCGTTTCTGAATAGCAAAAATTCTGCCCTTCTCGTGCCATGCAGCCGGGTTTTCCGGATCGGCCTCAAGCACTTTGTCCAGACAGTGCAGTGCATCATCATAGCGCAGACGCTTCATATACGCATTCGCGTTGGAAAACCACATTGCAGCATTCGCAGGAGCAGATAGTTCGTCACTGCTCTTTTTATTCCGGTGAAACAAGCCCATTGCTGAAATACTATTGAACGTGAAAAGGTTTAGTGCTGCCGGAGCTTTTGTTCAACCTTTTCAAAAAACGTCCGGCCCGCATCTACAAACAACGCAGGCGACGCTGATTTGCGCAGAACAATTGAGGCTTCCTCTCCTATTTCGTATTGATCCTGACCGTCAATCACCAACAGGGCGGGTTTGGCGGAGAGAAGTTCAATTCGAACTTCGGAGCCTGAGTTTACCAGATACGGACGCGACGAAAGCATATACGGTGCAAGAGGAACCAGAAGAAACGCTTCCAGCATCGGATCCACGATCGGGCCGCCCGCGCTCATGGCATACGCCGTGGAGCCGGTCGGCGTGCTGACAATTAATCCGTCGGAACGAAACGTATCAATCGCCCGGCCGTTCACATACACCGTAAACGCCAGAATCTTTGCCGGGCGGGAGGTAACAATAACCGCCTCATTCAGGGCAGAGCCGAGATCACGCCCGTTACACTCAATGGCGATGCGCATACGTGAATCGACTTTGAACGAACCGGACAGGGATGCAAGAGCCGTCTGGATGTCGTCGCGTTCAACATCGGTAAGAAACCCGACGGTTCCCTGATTGATTCCAAGAACCGGCAGCTGATTTTTCATCAACCGCACGGCACGCAAAACACTGCCGTCGCCACCGATAACCAGCACCATATCGGCCTGAACCGAATGCAGCGCAACACCGGCATATCCCAGTTCGGCGGCAACCGATTCCTCATAGACTATTTCGTGTCCGCAGTCGGCAAGCGCCCAGCCAAGAGAGCGGGCAAGTTCGACGGGCTCTTTGGTGTCAATTTTTGATACGATACATATTTTCATAGCGAGTTTACCAGTTGCGTAATCTGCGGATGCAGGGCTTTGTTTGCACCGAGCAGACAGCGGCCCACGCATACGTCGTCGGGAAATTCACACGGGTTTCCGTTGGGAAGGGTGACAATACCGCCGGCTTCTTCCAGAATCAGAATTGCTGTGGCTGCGTCGGTTATGCGAAGGGTCCC
>CAZAWD010000128.1:0-3872 GCA_964488725.1 uncultured Methanomicrobiales archaeon
GCAGGATGGTTTCTCTGATGATGGCAAAGAGTTGGTGTCTGATTCTGTTTTCAGTTTCTTCAAAGAGACAGGAGTCACCGTGCAGGGAGGCTTCATCCGGCTGTTCCTGTTTCGGTTCATCTCCATAGATGGTTGCGCAGACGACAGCGGCGAAGAATTCACGGCGGGAGGCATATCCCATACGGGAGATTCGACGGTCAAGGTCTTTAACGAGTTCGGGCTCCAGTTTGAAGGAGCAGACGGTTTGCTTTGTAGTTTGTGTCATGATAAGGATTGTACTGTTTTGAAATGTGATGAAAGTCGTACACCTAACACGTAACACCTAACACAGGAAGATTGGTAATTTTTGATGTGCGGGGTGGTTTGGTCACCCGCGTTTTTTTGTTTTTATTTACGTAACTATATATACCATTAATTAAATAAATTAACAACAGTAAATCACGGATACGTATCATCTTCAACGAAGGAGGAGATGATGCGGACGGCACATCTTTTTTTTCTGCTTTGGGGGGGCGTTAAGTGTTAAGTGTTAAGTGTTAAATGTTAAGTGTTCTGTGCTGCGTGTCGGCGGTGTGCAGAGGACGCTTGATTGGAGTTCTGTTTTTTATCTGATAAATCACCTTGGTTTGATCTTTTTGAGCCTGAATTTTTATAACTCAATGCTCTGAATAAAAGTAAGATGTACGAGTATTTGAATTTTACCCCGGGAAGATATAGTCATGTTTATGCTGGATTAATTCAATAAATAAATAGAAATGAGACTTTATAAGTCTCATTTCTATTTTTTATTGTTATTCTCAGCGGGTGATGCGTAGTCAGAGGTTTTCCGCCGATCGCGCATAGATGATGAGGCGGGACGGGCGTATAGATAAAATCGGGTGTGCGTGAAGTTTTTCATAAATTCCGGAAAACATCAGAAAGGAATCATATGCTCCGTCACAAGATGCGTGGATTGAGCAGGTGCATGGATGTCATACAAAAAATAGAGAGAAGTTATGATTGAACAAGCTATACTCTTCTCATACAGGAGATACAGACATATCCTCCGTTTATTTTTCCGGCACGCCCTTCTGCCACCTGCTCGCCGCAGACCGAACAGACAACGTTCGTATAAATTTTTGCAAACCCGGGCAGTGGTTCCTGCACATCTTTCACCGCAAACAGATTTTCTGCCGGCACGGCAAGAATTTCATCGACAAACCGGTGAGACAAAACATGGAACTGTTCATTCTCTTCGGGAGTGGCCGCGCCCGTCATTACCTTCGGGCGAAGCGCCGCCATCTCCTGATTAACCGGCATGCCGTCCGGTTTTACAACCAGCCGGAGTGATTTGCCGGTGGTACGGTTATAGAATGAAAATGCATTTTTACCCCAGTTGTTTATAAACAGGTTGCCTTTGCCAGCCGTGCATCCAAGGGCAACCTGAATTGCATCAACCGTGCAGGAATCTGTTTCAGTAATACAGACAACCTCTTCGTCTTCAGAGAACGTCAGGCCGAGAAGTTTTGCGGCGAGTTCGGACGCCTTGTATCCGATTGCAAGCCCCCCGCAGGAATGACCATGAAATGCAACTGCATCTTCAAACGACTTCATAGTATATTGAAGGAGAGCTGAGCATTTAAAACATACGATTTTTATAAACGAACATCACAAGAACGCATCAAATAGAAATTGATAATATGTAGTATGAATATATTTATAAAAGATAATACTATGAAACCTTCCTACCCCCTCGCCGCGGCTCTGTGTCTTCTTGCTGCGGTCCTATTATCTGCGGGCTGTGTCGCTACCGACACCCCGCATACTGACAATACGACCATCACCATAACCGATGCGGCAGGCCGCATGGTTGTTGTTCCGGACAACCCGCAGCGTATCGCGGTCTCGGGCTCCGGTTCCTCGCGATACTTTGCATGGCTGAATGTAACTGACCGGATGGTTGCCGTTGATTATCAGGACAGTAGTCTGCTGGTTCGCGCCGGTGAAACACGGCCGTACATGATAGCTCATCCCGGGATTAAAAATCTCACCGTTCTTGGCGCGTCCAAGGGCCTTGTTGACGCTGAGAAACTCATGGCTGCCGCCCCCGACATGCTCTTTATGTCGGGTGTTTCTGATACAACGGTTCAGACAGCAAATGAGATTACGGAAAAAACTGGAATTCCGGTCGTTTTATTTTATTACGGCGATTATGTCACCCACGCTGACAAAGTTGAAAAGTCACTGCGGATAATTGCAAAAATTCTGCACGCCGATGAACGGGCAGAGGCTGTCGTCTCATACTTTTCAGACATTAAATCCGATCTTGAGTCCCGAACCGCAAACATCCCTGATGCATCCAAACCAACAGTCTATGTCGGCGGCGTATCTTACAGCGGGGCTCATGGAATCACCGGAACCCATCCTGTTTACTATCCGTTTACCACGCTCCATGCAATGAACGCTGCATCAGTCATTGAAAGTTCAACTTCGACCGGCTATGCTGAAATCTCCAAAGAGCAGCTGCTCGGGTGGGACCCTGCCATCATCTTCGTTGACCTTAACACCATGGAAGCCGCCGGCGGCGGAGGAATACATGAACTCTCAACCGATCCTTCCTATGCGGAACTGACGGCCGTGAAAACCGGTCATCTGTATGCAGTAAATCCGCACACATCCATGGGAACCAACCATGAGACCAGTATGGCAAACGCCTATTACATCGGAAAAGTTCTCTATCCTGAGCAGTTTTCCGACATCGATCCGGCGGCAAAAGCCAATGAGATTTACACCTTCATGGACGGTGCGCCGGTATACGAGCAGCTCAAAGCAAACATGAAAGGACTGTCTTATCAGAAAGTGAAGTTGTTCGCTGCGGGTGCTGCATGATCACACCCGATATGACCTGCGTTCCCGTCGGCTTCGTTTCATCTCCCTTTAAACAACACGGAGATGCTCCCGGCAGGGGAGGTTAACCAATGAACTAAGCACCATCCACATACAACCGGAGTATGCCGCGGCCGCTGAAAATCTTCAACCGGGTGACGACCTCTTCGTCTTCTGCTGGTTTGATCGCGCTGACCGAACGGTTGTCAAATCCGGAAGATTCGGCGATGAAACCAAACCGCCGGCCGGCGTATTCAGCAGCCGGTCGCCAAACCGGCCAAACCCCATTGCCCTCACGCTGGTAAAACTCATACGAATCGAGGGAACCGATCTGATCGTCAGAGGACTGGAAGCCTTTGACGGGACGCCGGTCATCGACATGCCCCAAATTGATGGAAAAAAACTACCATGAAAAAAACAGCCCTCATTTATCTGGCAATCATCGGCATAGTAGCTGCTCTGACACTGTCTGCGGGATGCGTTACCACAACCGCAGAACAAAGCGATGGAACCATAACCGTAACCGATGCATTCGGCCGGGTTGTCACCATCCCCGAACACCCGGCCAACGTCGCCACCGCCGGCTCGGCCACCGCACGCTTTATGGTCTATGTTGATGCGCAGGACGCCATCACATCCGTTGACCTCGGTGAAACCCGTGCGTCCCGCAAAACCTATGAACCGCGTCCGTTTGCTCTTGCCAACCGCCAGTTCCTTGAACTGCCCATCGTCACCGACGCAAACGCCGTTCTCCCCGAACAACTGTTAAACCTGAGCCCGCAGCTTCTCATCCTCGGCTCTGAATCCGTCTCCGGAAGCGGGGAAGCAGATAAGATAACCGAAAAGACCGGCATTCCGGTTGTTATGATTGATGAAACCGCAGACCTCGGCGCCAACCGTGATAAGTTCGACTATACCATCAACCTGCTCGCAAAAATCTTCGGCAAAGAGCAGCGTGCATCTGAGTTTTTAGCATACATCGATGCAACAATCGCCGACCTCGGTAA
>CAZAWD010000129.1:0-3855 GCA_964488725.1 uncultured Methanomicrobiales archaeon
CTTGACATGGCGGAGGTCGAGGATTCGAATTCCTCCGGGTCCATTTTGTTTTTAAAAGTCTTTTGAAGCATAATTTTTGATTTTTATTAATTATTTCTGTTCTAAGGATTGCTAAAAAGAAGTGATTTGAAGAATGAGTCACGTCAACTGCTCCGGGTCGGGGCGATATTCGAGAATATCTCCCGGCTGGCAGTTGAGTACGTGGCAGATAGATTCAAGTGTTGAGAACCGGATGGCAGATATTTTGCCGGTTTTGATACGTGACAGGTTGACATTGGTAATGCCCACCTGTTCTGCCAGATCCTGTAAGGATATTTTTCTGTCTGCCATCACCCGGTCAAGTCTGAGTATGATTGCCATGGTTACAGTGTCGCATCCGCCTCTGTCTGGAGGTCACAACCGTGTTCAAAGAGTATGCCGATACTGAAGATAATAAGTGAAATGATCAGTCCCTCCAGAGACAAGGTGAAGATGACTACCATCGGCAAACCGAGTATGAGTGAAAATGCCATGTCAATTATCATCGGAATAAATGAAAGGCAAAGAATAAGTCCTGCAATTATCCGGATTCGTTTTGCATTCTCTCTGATGAACGGGGTGTGTGCTTTTCTGGTTTCCCTGAAGAATTTCTCTGCGGTAAGGAGTGTGGCAAAGATAAATCCACAGTAGAAAAGAGACGTTACGACAAAGTTAACGAGAATTGCCATAGTTTCGGATGCGGTTGCCGGGAACGTGGTTCCGGTAATATCAGGTATAAATTCTGATACATTTATGGTGTTGGCAAACTCGGCCGGCCCCCCTATGGCGTATATAGCGCCGTATGTGGCGAGTAAAAGAATTAAAGCGGCTGCAACTATGCATGTGAACACTTTTGATATCTTTAAGATGATTTCAGCCGTCTTTGCACTTTTTTCAATTTTAAGTTCTGTTGCGTTCATGTGATATCGCAGAACACTATATGCGGTTTGACGTTAATAATATATCGTTTAACGATAATTGATTTACGATATATGTTGAACCCCATTCCCGAAAACAGTAGGCCGCCAGATTTACGGTGTTTCTTCCAAATAATTAATTGCCGCCGGTTTAAAATTCATATTTCACATATTTACATTCCTTTTTAAAAGGCCCCATCTAAATCTGGCAAGTCAAACGCGCATAATATTTATCCCGATTATAGCAGATTCGGGCACGGCAATCATTCTTTACTTACCGTAAAATTATAAAAATACATCACATATAATTGAGAAATGGGAAATAGACAATAAGAATATGCGGTGAGGGCAGCAGTATCCACACTGCTTTGTACTCCACATCCCCCACCTAACAGTAATATATGGCGTTAACTGCTTTTAATCTTACCGTCTTTACCGCTCAGGACACCAAGTTTGCGCAGGTCAGAAACAACCGCCCGAACATAATCTGGACTGACATCGTATGAGATAAGGTCGTTTGTCTCTTCGAGCGGGAATGAAGGAGCATTGAGCGCATCACAAATCGCTGCCTCGCTTGCGGCACCCGCTGCCACACACCCGCGAATTGTTGCTACAAGCATCTGTTTAAAGAACACCGCATCGGCAAATCTGCCGAGTTCATCAGCATCAATATCAAGAGAATCCAGATACTCAACAACCTCATCCATATCAAGATACAAAACATCCGCATCAATGGTTACGCAGTATTCTGTTGAAGACGATGTTCTGATATGATTAATTATTCCGGAATCTTTCAGATCATCAGCATCAACTTTCATGAACTCATCGTAGTCATACATGATCGTCAGTTCATCGGCCGGTTTTATATCAGTAAGCGTATATGAAAGATTCTCATCATCTCCGGCGGATTCAAGCAGTTCATTATCTTCAAGGGTGGCAAGCACCATCAGTGCGGAAACAAATTTCTTTGCTGCTTCATCGTGGATTGCTTCATCGCTTGTGGCATCGATTGATTCAAGCTGCGCGAGAAGTTGTGACGGGGTTGCATCGGTTACTACATCGCCTGCCTTGTGCGCGGCAAGAAATGCTGCCAGAGTATCTCTGCGCTCTTCAAGTTCTGTTTTGAGTGCGTCTGCCTCCTCAGAATTATCACTGTCCCCGGTAACAAATTTCTCAAACAGCCCCATAAATGAAGAAATACTTCCTTCAAAATATGGTTCTCCTGAAAATGTATAATCAACCGCTATCCGTGACCCGCAGTTATGCTGGCGGAGATATTTCTGAAACTCAGCCGCACTTTCACGTGAGTAAAAAACAATCTTTTCTTCCAACGTCATAGATGTTTATTACGTTGGTTCTTCTTACTGATTATGTATTGCACGCGTGCCGGTCTGCGTGTCACTTGTTAGCATAGTGCATACAATTATATAGAAAAAAAATCAATCTCTATAAAGCACATCTGTAACACTTCAAATCCGGATCAGGAAAGGGATACAATCCGGCGTGGGTGTTTTTCCACACGAGGATTCAGGCTCTTTCTTTTTCGTATTCCCTGTGTATCTCATGTGCGGTATGGTGAACAAGTCATGGTTCTTGATACTGGTGCAACAGCCTGGGTGCTTATATCAGCTGCATTAGTATTGCTGATGGTTCCCGCAGTAGGGCTGTTCTATGGAGGAATGGTTAGAAAGAAAAACGTCATTGCCACAATGATGTTATCCCTTGTCGCCCTCGCGCTTGGAATTGTTCAGTGGATCATTATCGGATATACGCTGGCATTTGGCAGTGACATGGGAGGAGTTATCGGCTCACTGGAATTTCTCGGACTTTCGGGCATTCCCCTTGACGGAGTAACAAACGGAATTCCTGATATTCTGTTTGTCTGTTTCCAGATGATGTTTGCCTGTCTGGCACTTGCAATTCTGACATCGGGCGCGGTCGGCAGAATTAAACTTTCGTCCTACATCGTCTTGGGCCTTGCATGGCTGACGCTTGTGTATGCCCCTCTTGCCCACTGGGCATGGGGCGGCGGCTGGGCCTCACAGCTTGGAGCGCTTGACTTTGCCGGCGGAACAGTCGTCCATATCAGTTCCGGATTTGCTGCCCTTGCCCTTGCTCTGGTAATCGGCAAACGGATTGGATTTGGAACACAGAACTTTGCCCCGCATAACATCCCGATGACCCTTCTTGGCGGTGTGTTATTAATTCTCGGCTGGTTCGGATTCAACGCCGGTTCAGCTCTTGCAGCCGACACGCTGGCTGCCAGTGCATTCCTTGTTACCGCCGCCGCGTGTGCAACGGGAGCGCTTACATGGCTTGCAATATCGGCTTTCACCGGCAAACCGGGATCTCTTGGTTTCATCTCCGGCGCACTTGCCGGATTAGTCGGCATCACCCCTGCCGCCGGATACGTGAATGTGTCTGGAGCGCTGCTGATTGGTATCATCACCTCAGCCGTCTGCTATGCTGCATTAAACTGGAGAATGAAAAAAGGACTTGATGAATCCCTTGACGCATGGGCAATCCATGGAATGGGAGGAGTCACCGGCGCAGTCCTGACAGGTGTCTTTGCGGTATCTGCCATCTGCGGTGTCGGAGGGCTCATTGAAGGAAACTTCATGCAGTTTGGAATTCAGGTTCTTGATGCAGTAATTGCCATGACTTATGCCTTTGGTGTTACCTTTGCTATCGCCTGGGTAATCAACAAGACTATGGGTCTGCGGATCTCATCTGATGAAGAATATATCGGCATGGATTTAACCCGGCACGGTGAGCAGGCCGAATCCTGATAGGTAAGAGGTATCATACATGAAAATGATTACAGCCATCATCCGTCCTGAAAAGGTGGATGAAGTGTTAGATGCACTTGAAAAGAATGAAATTCCCGGCGTGACCATAACCAGCGTGAGCGGCCGCGGGG
>CAZAWD010000130.1:0-3851 GCA_964488725.1 uncultured Methanomicrobiales archaeon
GATATCCATTTCATTACCAAACAAATTTTATGGACAGTTGATGGAAGAGTGCTTAATGTATTCGCCATCAGCACACATAAAGATAGCGGATGTTCACTCCCCCACAATGACCGTGGTCTTGAGCGCGAGTCTGGTAAATATACCGTTTTCCAGAACACCCGGAATTTCATTTATTGCGGATTCGAGTTCCTGCGGCCGGGAAATTTCGCCGAACGCACAGTCAAAGATATAATTTCCGTTATCTGAAATAACCGGTCCGTCTTTTTTAACGCCGTTGCGCATCAGCGGTTCTCCTCCAAGAGATGCAAGCTGCCGGCAGACGCTGCCCCATGCAAACGGCAGAATCTCAACCGGCACTGCTGCTGATAACACCTGAGTCTCTTTGGCCGGGTCGATTACTACAATAAACCGTTCGGCCGCACCGGCTACAACCTTTTCACGAAGAAGTGCGGCGCCTCTTCCTTTCACGAGATATTTTTCCGGCGAAACCTGATCGGCACCATCTATAGCGCAGTCAAGAACCGGATGAAGCGACAGCGTTGTCAGCGGGATTCCGTATTCCTCTGCACGCATTGCGGTCTGGTGCGACGTTGGAACGCCGCAAATCGTTAACCCTTCGCTTTGTATCCGTTCTCCGAGTCGTTCCATTGCGTAGAAAACCGTTGAACCGGTTCCAAGACCAACTGCCATGCCGTCTTTTATCATATCGGCGGCCCGGCAGCCTGCATCTTTCTTTTCTGCATCACTCATGCCTGATAGATTGGTTCTGATGAGTATAAGCACTTTGGATAGCGTGTTTTTATATCAGATAACCTCCTTCTAACATACATGAACACGGATACTCCGTCCGGCCGTGCATTGATACTTGTTATCATCTCGGCATCTCTGGCAACGTTTATGTCGTCTCTGGACGGTACGATTGTAAATATTGCACTGCCGACCATATCGGAGATATTTAATCTCTCCAGTTCTTCGGTTGCATGGGTCTCGACGATATATCTGCTCGTAATGGCGGGATCACTGCTTATCGTCGGAAAGCTGACCGATATGATAGGATATAAGAAAATATTTCTGACCGGTTTTATTCTGTTTACCGTTGGCTCTTTTTCCTGCGGGTTCTTCCCGGAGCTGACCGGCATTTTCGGTCTGCTTCTTGCATCCCGGGTCCTTCAGGCACTGGGCGGTGTGATGATGGCTGTTATTGCGCCGGCCATGCTGTCGCGGTATATGCCCGGCGAGACCCGCGCAAAAGGCATGTCGGTTGTGGTGCTGTTTGCCGCACTGGGTATGGCACTCGGCCCGACGCTGGGAGGGCTGCTGACAGAATTTTTATCATGGAACTGGATTTTCTACATCAATGTGCCGGTGGGTATTGCGGCGCTGATTCTGGGTATTTTTGCGCTTCCAAAAGACCGTAATGTGAAATTTTCCCTGCGCGGGTTTGACGGCGCCGGTGCGGTGCTGATTTTTATCGGGCTTGCGGGTATGCTGTTTGCCTTCTCGGAAGGATTCTCTCTTGGCTGGACTTCGGTGCCGGTCATTGTCGCGCTTATTCTGATGGCGGGCGGTCTTGCCGGTTTTGTCTGGTGCGAGCTGCGCGCCGCGTCGCCGATTCTTGAACTCAGGCTGTTTAAGAACCGGTCGTTTCTTCTCTTAAACGTGGTTCTGTCACTGATGTTTTTTACGTTTGCCGGTGCCAATTATTTTCTGCCGTTTTATCTGGAGCTGATAAAAGGCATGTCGACCTTCCATGCGGGTCTGGTGCTGACGGTTATGTCTGTCGGCATGATGGCAGCAGGGATTCTTTCCGGCCAGATTTATGCGAAGCTGACCGGTAAAATCCGGTATCTGATTATCGCCGGTGTTGCTGCTATTGCCGCGGGGTATTTCCTGCTTTCGCATCTCAGTCCGGTGTCGGGTATGGGTATTATCATTGCGGGCCTTGCCTGTATCGGGTTTGGAGCGGGGCTGACGACCACTGTGGTAACCACGCTTCTGATGGGTTCGGTTGCGGAAAACCGGCAGGGTATGATTTCAAGTATCACCAGTCTTGAACGGTTTGCACCAATGACCATCGGCATTGCGTTTTTTAACCTTGTTCTGGTTGCGGGCGTGATGTTTATCGGAAAGAATCTCGGAATTACTACTATGCCGCCGGCAGAGGTGGCCGCCGGCATTCTTTCAAGCGGTTTTGATTTGTGTTTTCTGGTCTCGTTTGGTGTTGCGGTAGGAATGGGTATTCTCTGTTTCTTTATTAATGAGAAAAAACTTCAACAGTAATTCATCTCCTTTTTTTTAACCGATACTTATATTTGATATTGCGGTAAATATACCAGAAATGGAAGTTTCTGTGGATGAAGCGGTGTCGTGGAAACGGCTGATTATGATCGGTGTTCTGGTCGGTGCGGTTTCCGGAATCGGGGCAGTTATCTTTTTTCAGGGCGTGGGTTTTTTTTCACGACTGATTCTTGGAAATCTGTTTGGGTATACGTTTCCGGTTGAAGGACAGAGTCTGGCGGAGATATCCGGGTGGACGCCGCCGGATACGGTATGGCTGATACTGCCTATTCTGCTTGCCGGTGCGCTGGTGTCGGGTCTGATTGTCTGGAAGTTTGCACCTGAGGCTGAAGGTCATGGAACGGATGCCGCACTTAAAGCGTATCACGGCGATGGAAAAATACGCTGGCGGGTGCCGGTGGTAAAGGCGGTTGCGTCGATTATTACGATTTCAACCGGCGGCAGTGCCGGGTGTGAGGGGCCGACGGCGCAGATATCGGCGGGGTTCGGGTCTATTATTTCGGATATTTTTCATCTGACGCCTCGTGAACGCAGGATTGCGATTGCGGTGGGTGTGGGTGCGGGGGTGGGTGCGATTTTCAAGGCACCGCTTGGAGGTGCGGTTCTGGCGGCGGAGATTTTGTATTTGCGTGATTTTCGCTATGATGTGGTTTTGCCGTCGTTTATTGCGTCGCTGGTGGGGTATGGCATCTTCGGATTTTTTGAGGGGTATACTCCGCTGTTTGGAACGCTTGCGATGGTCTGGTCAGCACCGCAGCTGCCGCTCTTTTTTATTCTTGGTATCATTGCGGCAGGGATTGGGACGCTGTATATTAAGTCGTTTTACGGAACGAAACGTATCTTTGATACGGCGGCGAAGCGGTATCACATCCCCCGGTTCCTTAAACCGGTTATCGGTGCGGGGATTGTTGCGGTGATGGTTATCGTGCTTGCCTATATTTCGCCGGAGACGATGATTATGGGGCTGGGTGCGCTGGGAACGGGGTATGGGTTTGTTCAGCTGGTTCTGTACAATATGCTTCCGTTTGCGGTGCTGCTCTTTTTGCCGTTTATCAAAATTCTGGCGACGTCTCTGACGATAGGGTCGGGTGCAAGCGGGGGGGTGTTTGCGCCGGGTCTGGCGGTCGGTGCGTTTACGGGCGCGGCGCTGGGGACGGGTGTTCAGCTGCTGATGCCGGAGCTGGTCGGGCCGGGGGCTATTCGGGGGTTTGCAATTAGCGGTATGTTTGCGGTGGTTGGCGGCGTGTCGCATGCGCCGGTTGCGGTGCTGATTATGGTGCTTGAGATGACGGGCAGTTTTACTCTGGTGATTCCGGCGATTCTTGCGGTGGCGACGTCGTGTATGCTGATGAAAAATCTGTCAATCTTTCGTCAGCAGAGAATCAGCCGGGAGGATAACCGGATAGCTCCGGAAAATAAGGATTGATGGGTTTTATTCTTTTACGTCCGGGTTGGTACGATGTCAATAGCCGGAGTTATCAGAAGAGGGTTTTGAGTAACCCGGAATGAACAAGGGAAAAAACAGTATGAAGGTATGAAATTAAAACCCGCCC
>CAZAWD010000131.1:0-3797 GCA_964488725.1 uncultured Methanomicrobiales archaeon
ACCCCTGACCTACGGATTAAGAGTCCGTCGCTATTCCTGACTAAGCTATAGGCCCGATGTGTCCAGACAATCTGTGTCTCTTGACCTAAATACATATGATGTATCAGTATTTATAATTTTTTAAACGCAAGTCAGGAACATGCTGAATCTGCACATCTTTAATAGTTCAAAGAGGCAATACGTATGTATGGTTGAGAGTGACGGGGCAGCAGTAGCACCCCTTGTTCAAACAAATAAAAAAATAAAATATATCATCCTCGGCTGCGGCAGTATCGGATATAATGTGCTCGAAGAGCTCCGTGAACCGGATGAAAACGTCTTAATCGTTGATGCAGATGAGAAGCGCATTGATGATATGCGCGACCACCGTCATCAGGTAATGCTCGGAAATCTGCTGGATGCGGCGTTTTATGACAAACTGCCAGAACCGGAGGTCGCCTTTGTTCTCTCCTCTAATAAAGATGCGAACCTTTTTTCCGTTCAGCATCTCCGGGCGCATTTTCCGTCGGCCAACATTATTGCCCGTGCGATTGATTTGTTTTCGTCTGATCAGCTCGCCGATAACGGAGCCGACGTCGTCCTGTATCCTCAGCAGGTAGTCGCGAAATCCGCCGTTAATCACATGTCAAATCTGATGGCGGCACGTAACGCGCAGAAGCTGCACGCTCTTCTTGCCTCATGGTCAGGGACGCTGGGTATTGTAACCCATAAAAATCCTGATCCGGACGCCATCTCCAGTGCGATGGCGCTGAGCGTTATTGCCGATGATGCTTCAAACGGCAAACTGAAATGCCGCATTCTCTATGAAGGCAACATCGGGCATCAGGAGAACCGCGCATTTGTAAACCTTCTTGAGATCAAGATGGAACATCTCACGCCGGAGCTTCTGGCCGAGTGTAACTATGTAGCGCTGGTTGACTGTGTCGCGGCCGGTATGAACAATGATCTGCCCGCCGACACCAAAATCAATATTCTTATTGATCATCACAGCTCCGAAGGTGTGATACGAAAGAATACACCGGTGTTTCAGGAATCGCGACCGGAAGCAGGAGCTACTGCATCTATTCTTACCCAGTACCTGCAGGAGTTGTATCTGCCGATAGATACCAAACTGGCAACGGCACTGTATTACGGAATCCGGGCCGATACCCGCGAGTTCCAGAGAAATGTATCTGCACAGGACCTGCACAACGCGGCGTTTCTTCTGCCGTATACCGACCGCGCACTCCTGGAGATTATCATGGCACCGTCGATGTCGCAGGAGACGGTGGATGTAATAGGAAATGCAATTACCAACCGCGAGGTTCGCCACGGTTATCTCTTTTCCAATGTGGGATATGTCAGAAACCGGGACGCGGTGCCGCAGGCAGCTGATATGCTCCTGAGTCTGGAAGGAGTAACAACGTCGCTTATCTACGGAATTACCGATACGGCAATTATTCTATCCGCACGCAATAAGGATATACGGCTGCACGTCGGCGATGTGATGAAAGAAGCGTTCTCAACCATCCCGGGTGCATCTGCCGGCGGGCATGCAACGATGGCAGCGCTCTCCATTCCGCTGAATGCATTTTCACTGGTCAAGGATAAAGAAGAACTGCTTTCGATGATTATTGATCCGATTCTTGCCAACTTCATGAAACTGGTCGGCATCTCAGAGGACGAGACGAATGAAACCTGATGTCTGGGAACCCTATTACGTAAAGATTCTGGACTACTTCGGGTTTTCACGGGAAGCGGATGAGACGGCGGCAAAGATTTTATCCGGGCTTCTTCCGCATGATGATCTGCTGCTCCTGATAGATGCGATAGCTGATGAAAATATTATTGTTGCGGGCAATGCGCCGTCGCTTGCCAAAGATATTTTGCATACGGATTTTACCGGCCGGAAGGTTATCGCGGCCGATGCAGCGGCACGTGTTCTGAATAAAGCAGGTATCAGGCCGGATATTGTGTTTTCCGATCTGGACGGTCTGGATGATGATGTTCTGGCGATGAATGAGGCGGGAACGATTCTGGTTCTGCACGCTCACGGCGATAATATTCCGCTGCTGAAATCATGGGTGCCGAAGGTAAAAGGGCCGGTTATCGGAACAACCCAGAGCACGCCGCTTGATAATGTGTATAACTTCGGCGGGTTTTCAGACGGGGACCGCGCGGTGTTTGCGGCGCATGAACTGGGCGGGCGTTCGGTTGAGCTGATCGGATTCGACTTCGATGACCGTTTCGTTGATCCGGTAAAACACGGAAAACTGCTTATCGCCCGCAAGCTTCTGCGTCTGATAGGTCATGACGTCTGATGCGGTTATCATCGACGGGTATGTGGACGAACCGGCGTGTCTAGGGGTTCCGCCGTATATTTCACCGTATATCAGAACCGTTGCCGGGGTGCTTGCCGGACACGGGTTTAACGCAGAGTATGTAACTATAGATCAGTTGAGAAAAGACCCGCTGCGAACGGCAAAGCTGAGGAATGCGGAAGTTGTGGTCATGATTGCCGGTGTTACGGTGCCGGGGAAGTATCTGGCGGGAACGCCTGCCACGCTTCTTGAACTTCAGCAGCTGGGATTTTCATTTTCAAAAAAGACAAGATCGTTTCTGGGCGGGCCGATTGCATTCGGCTACTCGCCCGAAGGCGGGGAAAAAGCCGTGCGGCAGGCGGTTGCCGGCTGGACCGCGATGCTGGAAGGCGATCCGGCGGCAGCGCTTGATTCGTATCTGTCCGGCGGGGAAGCACGCGGACTGTTATCATATGAGCTGTTTGACCGGTGGGCGGCGGCGGGCGCTGATATTATACGGCAGCATCCGATGTTTCCGCATGTGATGCTGGAGCTTGAAACCGCACGCGGGTGTTTCCGCTGTATGACGGGGGGCTGTTCGTTTTGCACGGAGCCGTTCTACGGGCTGCCGAAGATGCGGGAAGCAGACGGCATATTCGCCGAAGTCGCCGCACTGTATGCATCAGGCGCCCGCCATTTCCGTCTCGGCCGCCAGCCCGACCTGCTCGCTTACGGAACGAAAAGCAGTGCGGAGTTTCCGGTGCCGGATGCAGACGCCCTGCATCATCTTTTTGCCGGTATACGAAAGAATGCGCCTGACCTCGCCACGCTCCACATCGATAACGTAAATCCGGGAACAATTGCCCGGCATGAAGACGCGGCACGCGAAGCGCTTGCGGAGATTGTCGCCGGGCATACGGCAGGCGACACGGCGGCGTTTGGTGTTGAGTCGGCCGACCCCGCGGTGATTGCCGCAAATAATCTGAAAGGGTCGCCGGATGATATATTCCGGGCGGTTGAAATCGTAAACGAAGTAGGAGGTATGCGCCGCAACGGAATTCCGGAGCTTCTGCCCGGCCTGAATTTTATAGCAGGGCTGGCCAAAGAGACGGAAGCGACGTTTGAACTGAACCGTGCGTTTCTCAAACGAATATTCGACGCCGGCCTGCTCGTTCGCCGGGTCAATATCCGTCAGCTGATGCCGTTTGAAGGCACACGCGCGTATCAGAATAATACGCTGGGTAATTATGATAAGGAGTTTCACGCGTTTAAAGAGACCGTGCGCGCCGAGTTCGATGCGCCGATGATGGCGCGGGTGTTTCCCATTGGAACGGTGTTTGAAAATGTGATAATCGAGGTGTCCGGCGCGGTTTCATTCGGGCGACAGATGGGGACCTACCCCGTGCTGATCGGAGTTCCGGAGAAACTGGCGGCCGGCACGGTATGCGCAGCGGTTGCGGTTTCCTACGGGGCGCGATCGCTGACCGCACTTCCCTGCCCGATACCAATAAACCATCT
>CAZAWD010000132.1:0-3769 GCA_964488725.1 uncultured Methanomicrobiales archaeon
GTGTTTTAGTGGTTGTAATGTGCGTTTTATCGTTCAGCAACTTCTCGACATTTTTCAACAATGATGGAACAACCAGCGGTGCCGGACCGGTTACACCGGGAAACGCGGTCGCCGTAAACTACACGATGCATATCGGAAACCATACGGTTTTCGCAGATTTAGCCGGGTTTGTTGCAGGATATGAGACCAATCAGAGTGTCTACCGTTCACTTGAAAATGTGACCTACCCGTATGTTATCTATGCCTCTGAAATCAATCAGATTTCAAGTGGTGTTATCGGTCTGAACGTTGGCGAGTCGCGCACTGTTACCGGGTCAGGTTCTGATCTGAAATATACATTCACCAAAGAAGGCGTGGCGTCTATGGGTCTGGACTTTGATTCACTCAAGATTGGCGACGTGCTGTATCTGAATGAATATTATACCGATGAACTTGAAGAGGAAGCGATTGCCCTGCGCGCGGGAATTGTTACGGCAAAAGATGAGAGCGGCCTGACAATTCAGTATGGAACAGACACCATTGATATTCAGATGGCAGGATATCTTAAATCCACCTCTGCATAATTTTTTTTGAGCAGGTTATATTTCTGTTTTTTCCCATGGTCACGGGCCGGGGGAAACCCTCTTCTGTAGTCAGCGCAAATATACTAAGACAATTATGCTCGATATAAAATTTGTCAGAGCCAATCCTGAAATTGTGCGTGCTGATTTAAAGAAACGCCAGGATACGGAAAAACGTGCATGGGTGGATACGGTTCTTGAACAGGACAGACTGTTTCGTGAACTTACCGTTAAAAATAACGAATTGCGTGCCAGACGCAATCAGATAGCAAAAGATATTAATGCGGCCCGGAAATCGGGATCCGATCCGGCCCCGCTGTTTGCCGAGGCAAAGGCACTGCCGGCTAAAATTAAAGAAAATGATGATATCATGGCGCAGGCAACCGAGCAGATTCGCTATTATCTGATGAGGATGCCAAATATTCTTCATGAGAGCGTCCCGTATGGAAAAGATGATACGGAAAATGTGGTTGTTAAGACGGTCGGAACGCCGCGTGAGGTTTCGTTTGAGCTGAAGAATCACGGCGAACTGGCAGCTGCTAACGGGTGGGCGGATTTCGAACGTGCAACGAAGATAAGCGGTGCGGGTTTTTATTTCCTGAAAGGAAATCTGGCACTGCTTGATCTGGCGCTGCAGCGGTTTGCACTTGATACGATTGTGGCAAAAGGGTATACTCCGGTGATTCCGCCGTATATGATTAACCGGAAATCGTATGAAGAGGTTACGGATCTGGGAGATTTCGAGAAGGTTATGTATAAGATTCAGGATGATGACGCCTATCTTATTGCAACCGCGGAACATCCGATGGCAGCGATGTATCAGGATGAAATCTTTGAGGAAAAAGATCTGCCGCTGAAGATGGTAGGTGTTTCGCCGTGTTTCCGCCGCGAGATCGGAGCGCACGGTCTGGATTCACGCGGGTTGTTCCGGGTTCACCAGTTTACAAAGATTGAGCAGTTTATTTACTGTATGCCGGAAGATTCATGGAAGTATCATGAAGAACTGCTCGCAAATGCCGAAGAGATTTTCACCAAACTGGGCCTGCCGTATCATGTGGTAAATATATGCACCGGCGATATCGGAACGGTTGCTGCCAAGAAGTATGATATTGAAGCATGGATGCCGCGGGATAATGAGTATCGTGAGGTCGTGTCATGTTCAAACTGTACGGCGTATCAGGCGTGCCGGCTGAATATCCGTGTGCGTGATGCGCATGATTTTGAATCAAAACAGTGGCTCCATACGCTGAACTCAACAGCGGTTGCAACGTCGCGGGCGCTCAGATGTATTCTTGAAAATTATCAGACGGAAGATGGAAGAGTAGAGATTCCGGCGGTGCTTCGTCCGTATATGAATTGAAAAGAGTATCTCTGATACTTTTTCTATTTTTAATTTTTATTCCGCATCCGTTTTTGCTATCTGGCATAATCTGCCAATCCCGTCAATCTCCCGTATCACCGCTGCCACCTCCGCAGGCACACATTCCTCCCATGCGCCGCCTGACAGCATCTTCTCACGAATCGCCGTCCCCGACAAACTTCTTCGCTGATACATCGGCGGCGACTCAACCGCAATTCCGGCCTCATGAAACAACCTGATAACCAGTGGATTTGACGTATACACCGTATCAAACGCCGGCACCATTGAAATCACATGCGCAACCCACAACGCATTTCGTTTCACATCCTCCAGCGGAATCACATAATACGGAATCGACAGACCCGCGAGCGCCTGCGTAATCATCAGCACCCGCTCGCCCGCCGTAAACGGATGACGGACATCATGACTGATCTGCGCACTCCCAATCCCGATAATCAGCTCATCCACCTCGCGGGAAAGCCCGTCAATAACCGCCTTATGCCCGTTATGAAACGGCTGGAACCGTCCGACATACAGCCCGCGCTTCATGTATCTTTCCGTCCTTGTGCAATCAGCGCCGCCGTTCGTGCCGCAAACGCCCCGGCCGTAAACCCGGCATCAATATTAACCACCGTAATCACCGCACACGACTGCAACATCGACGCCAGCGCCGCCTCACCTTTTCCCATATAGCCATACCCGGTTGAAACCGGCACACCTATCACCGGCTTATCAACCAGCCCGGCAACAACCGAGGGCAGCGTCCCTTCCCGTCCGGCGCACACAACATACACATCCGCATCACGAACCGCCTCCATCGCCGGAAACAGCCGGTGAATTCCCGCAACCCCCACATCAAACGCCGTAATAACCCGGACCCCCATCTCCTCTGCAATCGCCCGTGCCTCTTCTGCCACCCGGATATCAGACGTCCCCGCCGTTACAATAGCAACCGTCCCGCGGGTTGGAACCACTCTCGTTCCGTCTGAGAGAATCAGAATATTTCCGGCCGGCCGAAACTCCGCCGTCACTCCGTCCGGCAGATTACGACATACCGCCTCCTTCTGCGCCGCTGAAATACGGCTTGCAACACATCGTCCGGCAGCCGCAACATACGCATGCATAATCTTAACCAGCGACTCAGTATCTTTCCCCTCCGCCAGAACAATTTCAGGAACCCCGCACCGCTGCACCCGCTCAAGATCAAGATTGGCAACCTCGTCCACCGGGGAAACACGTAACCGTTCCAGCAGCGAAACGGCCGCCTCAGGTTCAATTGACCCGTCCCGGACAGCCCGGAGAATTTCAGAAACATGCAGATGATTTTCCATACGCGTGAATACTACTTGGTTCTCATTGAATATATACAAACCCGTGAATTATTTGAGTTCGGCGTCCAGTGCCTTTGTCTTATCTGAACGATGCAGCTTGTCCGCCCACGGCAGTTCACGAACCGCAGCTGATGCCTTTGCCATCTCGAAAAATGCTTTCGCGTCTGCGGTATTTCCCATCTTCAGCAGATCATAGGCAATTCCCGCCCATGCATCGGCGTGTACCGTGCGCAGTTCCAGCGCTTTTGTATAATACCCGATAGCATCCTCATAGAGTTCAAGATAGGTTATAACATATGCAACCTTCATGAGAAATGCAAAATCGTTGGAAATTTCAGCGGAAGCTTTTTGGAACTATTCTCTTCCTTTCGCCCGTTCTTTTCGCATTATCAGCACCGCACCGAGCCGGAGACGGGTATCAGCTGATTCTTCCAGCGCGAGCGACTCACGAAACCCGGTTTCTGCATCTTCCCAGAGATGCAGACGTCCTTTCGTATCCGCATACGTATACCACGCCG
>CAZAWD010000133.1:0-3764 GCA_964488725.1 uncultured Methanomicrobiales archaeon
TTTCACCCAGACCAAGAACCCGGGGATTATGTACGTATTTTTTAAGATCATCGGCACTCAGAACCGCGCCGCCGACATCAGCAGGTGTGGCGGGAACACAGGAAGGCAGCATAAAAAAGATATCCATTGGTGCTTTCTGTGCATCCTGCATCATAAAATCAAGCCCGCCAAGGCCGGCCACATTGGCAATTTCATGCGGGTCGGCAATGGCGGTTGTAACTCCGCATGAAACTACCAGCCGTCCAAACTCATGCGGTGTCAGAAGAGTGCTTTCAATATGAACATGCGCATCGATTAGACCGGGAATTACCCGTGCTCCCCGCAGATTGGTAACGGGGCCGCCGTGAAGAGCTCCCGGTTTTCCCACACTGAGAACTTTTCCGTTTTCAACCGAAAAAGAGGATGGTATCCATTTACAGAACACAGGATTGTATAAGAGTGCATTGTCAAATATCTGCATTGATTATTCCACCGTAATTGTACGAATAAAACCGGCGAGTCGGCCGGCCCGGTCATCCTCGCGGTCAAGGACGTAAATAAATATTTTATATTCGCCGGGTGTCAGTGTTACCGGGCACGCGGCAAGAGTGTTGCCAGTGTAAAAGGTCATGGCAAACGACTGGGCTTCTCCGACTCCCGTTGATGAGAGAATGCCAGTCTGCCGGAAGATACTATACTGTATCCAGACGTCCCTGGGCTGGGGACCATGATAAGAGAAGGTTGTTTTCAGGCTGCCATTATCATAGACCGGAGTATCTGCGTCAATTGACGAACCGCCTGAAAATAAAACCATAATAGTAATCAGACCGGCCAGAAGAATTACCAGGCCGCCTATGAAAATACTTCTGATGTTTACCGGATTACGATCAGAGAAATCTTTCATAATTATTCAGCGCGTTCTATGATTACCCGGACGGTATCGCCACTTTTAAGTCCGTGACCTTTGGGGACGTCGATATTGAACCATAAATCTCCCTGCTGGGACATCAGACAGTCTTTGACGCCTTCCACGTCAGCTACAAATTCCAGCGTGCCAACAATTTCAGCTATCTTTTCAGCCATAGTTAATTAGTGGTAGGAGGAGGTTATTAATGTTGTCATTCATTAACCATACGGCAAAAAAAAAGAGAAGAGATCAGGCTGTTTTAACGTCGTCGCTATCGTTTAATTCACGATATCGTTTCAGTTCGCGCTCTCTGAGCTCGACCCTGCGGACTTTGCCGGAGATTGTCTTTGGCAGCGTGTCAACAAACTCAATTGCACGCGGATATTTATACGGAGCGGTTGTTTTTTTCACGTGATTTTGTAACTCTTTTATCAGGGCATCTGACGGTTTCCATCCGTCTTTGAGGATGACAAATGCCTTGACAATAACCCCGCGGATAGGGTCGGGGCTGCCGACGACGGCGGATTCTTTTACGGCCGGATGCTCAATTAATGCTGATTCAACTTCAGCAGGTGAAATACGGTAGCCGGATGATTTGATAATATCATCATTGCGGCCCATAAACCAGAAGTATCCGTCAGTGTCCATAATTGCTTTATCTCCGGTATAATACCAGTCGCCGATAAACACCTGGGAGGTGGATTCCGGGTCATCGAGATACTCTTTAAAGAGACCAACCGGTGAGGGATCGCGGGTCCGGATAGCAATGCGTCCTTCTTCTCCGGCCGGCACGGGTTTTCCTGCGTCATCGTGGAGTTCAATACGCCAGCCGGGAGCCGGGCGGCCGATGGAACCGGGACGGTGTTCAATGCAGGGGAACGTGCCGATTACCATGACTGTTTCGGTCTGGCCGTATGCCTCGTAGATTTTCAGGCCGGTTCCTTCTTCCCAGACACGGTTAACTTCCGGGTTCAGTGTTTCTCCGGCGGAAACGCAGTGACGAAGTTCGGAGAAATCAAACGTACTCAAATCAGCGAGGATAAGCATACGATAAATGGTGGGCGGCGCACAGAAGGTTGTTACCTCGTATTTTTCAATGAGCGGCAGCAGTTCGGTTGCATTAAATTTCCCCCGGTAATCGTAGACGAAGATACATGCACCCTGCATCCACGGGCCATAGAATTTACCCCATGATGATTTTCCCCAGCCGGTATCTGCAACCGTAAAGTGCAGATCGGTCTCGGTCAGATCATACCAGAATTTACCGGTAACAATATGGCCCAGAGGATAGGAATGAGTATGCAGAACCATCTTGGGATCAGCACTGGTCCCTGACGAGAAGAAGATCAGCATCGGATCGGTTGCTTTGGTCCGGGTTCTCCTGATTAACGGGCTCAGTCTGGTTGAGGCTTTTGCCGGATAGAGAAGTTCTTTTTGATAGTTTATCCATCCGTTCAGATCGCCGTCGGTCATGAACTTTATTTTCAGGGTCGGACAATCCTTTACTATTTCTTCTATTTTCCAGGAGTTCTCCATGTTGGTAACAATCATCTTGAACTTTCCCTGATTAATCCGGTACTTCAGGTCGTGCGGGGTGAGAATTACCGGCGACGGACAAAATACCGCGCCGATTTTAATGGAGGCAAGAGCAAAGGTCCACCACTCCGGCACCCGCGGCAGGAGAATCATTACCCGGTCGCCTTTGCCGATGTTTTGTTTGAACATCATGTTTGCAATCTGATTGGACAGGTTCATCATATGGCGGAACGTGTAGTAGCGTTCCTTTCCTTCCTGATTTGTCCAGATCATGGCAAGCTTGTTCCGGTCTTTTTTCGCCCAAGCGTCGACCACGTCGAACCCGAAGTTATAATACTCCGGCACGGCAATCGAGAACGTGGAATAGGTTTCCTCGTAATCCGTCATATTGTGTAATGCCGTTTCGGTCATGTCTTATTACGTTGGTCGGATTAGATTATAAACACTTGTGAGGACAGGTATATTTTTCCATAAGCGGGTTCAATAAATAGCACAAATAAATCTGAGGGATTTTCGCGTGGGTTCTGAAACCGAAATTATAATGGCGGTTGTTATTGTTCTGGTGTGTGCAATCGCACTGGTGTTTATCGGACGAAAGTTCCGCATACCGCTTATCATCGGCTATTTTGCGACCGGGGTGATTGTCGGACCGTCAGGTCTGGCGGTTATTACTTCAGATTCGGTGTCGCTGTTGTCGGAGTTTGGAGTGATTCTCCTGATGTTTACGATAGGGCTGGAGGTTTCGCTTAAAAATCTGTTGGCGATGAAAAAAATTGTGTTTATCGGCGGCGGACTTCAGTTTATTCTGACGACGGTTGTTACCTGGGCTGTTCTGACATACGGGTTCGGGCTTGCCCATAACACCGCGTTGTTTACCGGGTTTATGGTGGCGACGTCGTCGACGGCGATTGTGCTGAATTTATATCAGAAGTCAGGAGAGGTGGATAAACAGCATGGAAAAATCGGGCTTGGTATTTTAATTTTTCAGGATCTGGCAGTTATCCCGCTGATGATTATTACGCCGCTTCTTGCGGGAACAAGTCAGACCAGTCTTGCGGCTTCTCTGGGCAGTCTGGTATTTGGGATGGTGATTTTAGTTGCGGTGCTGGCAGCGGCGATTTATTTTGTGCCGATTTTTCTGCGAAGGGTTGCAATGACCAGAAGCAGCGAGCTGTTTATTATTTCGATTGTGGTGATTTGTCTGGGTATTGCGTGGCTGATGTCGTTGAACGGGGTGTCGCTGGCGCTTGGTGCATTTCTGGCAGGAGTGGCAATTTCAGAGTCGGATTACAGTCATGAAGTCATCGGGCAGATTATGCCGATACGTGATTTGCTGACGAGT
>CAZAWD010000134.1:0-3755 GCA_964488725.1 uncultured Methanomicrobiales archaeon
GACCACCCGGCGTTCCATCTCGCCTTTGGACTCGTCACGTTTGGGTGCGATGGAATCAATCTCATCAATGAAGATGATGGCAGGAGCATTCTCTTCGGCTTTTTCAAATATCTCACGCAGTTTTTCTTCCGAGTCGCCGTAGTATTTGGAGACTATTTCAGGGCCTGAGATGGTGTCGAAATACGCGCCCGCTTCGTTTGCGACCGCACGGGCGATAAGGGTTTTACCGGTCCCCGGCGGGCCGTAGAGAAGCACTCCTTTCGGCGGTTCAACCCCGAGTTTTTCAAACACCTCGGGGTTTCTAAGCGGATACTCAATCATCTCACGAACCTGTGATAATTCCCGTCCCAGACCGCCGATATCTTCGTAGTGGATATTGCCGGCAGATTTTCCTTTTGGTGCGTCGGTGCCTTTATAGATAGTTGGTTTGTAGGTTACCGCGGTGGTTGAGCCGACGATTGCCACATCGCCCGGGCTTATATCGGAGATGATGAACTCATATGATTCGGTGTAGTTGGGAGTGCTGCCCCAGTCACCAAAGAACGAGTTGAATATGTCCTGCTGCGGGACCCGGTTGCCGATAGCAAACCGCTGACCTTTTACGACCGGTTTTCCGGCGAAGTTGTTTTGAATAATTGCTTCGAGGTCGCGGGAGTCAACCTGAATATTCTGGGAAACCGGCTGGATGGTAATCTTTGCCGCTGTCTTCGGCTCGGTTTTTTCAACGGTTACCGTGTCGCCGATACCGGCCCCGGCGGTCTGACGCGTATTGCCGTCTATAGCAATACCGCCCGACCCGCTGGTCGTAGAGCGCATGACTTTTGCGACGCCGAATTTCTTACCGGTGATTTTTATAAAGTCGCCGGAATCAACACCGAGTTTTGTCATGACATCGGCATTTATTCGTGCGTATCCGCGTCCGACATCATATGAGTCTGCCTCCTGTACAATTAATGAAACTTTAGGTATATCGGTCATCATGTATCACTTCTGTTTGTGTTTACCTAATGTAAGTTTTCATAATATTTAAGGAAATTCTATGCGGCAAATTTTCCGGGCAGTACAGATAGGTATTTGTAGTCACACAATACAGAAAACACGCCGGGGCGCATACATCATGACTGCAAAAAAAATCGCAGTTTAAAAAAGTTATATCTTATCTGCTGTATAATATATCTGTGATAATTATGAGAAAAGGATGTTTTGCAGTACTAATGGTCTTTGCCGTTTTTGCGCTTCTTGCACTGCCGGCAGCGGCGGAAACGTTGTCAACCGACAAAGTGATTCTGGTCACCGGTTCCGGTGAGTCGGTAACCACTCCCGACAAAGTAACGCTCACCTTCGGCGTGGAGTCCACCAACCCCGATGCACAGGTCGCCCAGCGTGAAAATACCGCGCTTATGAACAAAGTCGTCTCTTCCCTGAAAGCCGCGGGAATTAAAGACGAGAATATTAAAACAAACCAGTATTCAATGTATTCCTACGAGATAAACGAATACCGGACCGGAAAATGGCCGAACGGAACCACGGTCTATGAAGTCACCAATTCGGTGGAAGCCGTCTCGTATGATGTTTCCAATGCCGGCAAACTGATTGATGTTGCAGTTTCTGCCGGTGCCAACAAGGTAAACAGCATGGTCTTTGGTCTGTCCAATGAAAAACAGATTGTCCAGCGCAACGCTGCGGTTATCTCCGCGGTGAAAGCTGCCCGTGCCGATGCCGACGCTGTTTCCAGCGCACTGGGAATTGCCATTACCGGAACCGGAAAAATCAGCGTAGACCAGAGCTACATCCCGGTATCATACTCAAAGGTTTCAGCTACCGAGATGTCAGCCGGTTCCGCCGCGGACAATGCGGTTCCGACGCCGATTGAAGCGGGGTCGCTGAAAACGACTGCATCCGTTTCTATTGTGTATACCTACTGATTTATATCAGTCTCTTCTTTTTTTAAGTGCCGGTTCCGGCCCCCTGCCTTCTATATTCAAAAGAACTCTATATTTACCTTGCCGTCCAATAAGTATCACCATCAATGGACAACGAAGACGTCATCTATAAAGAAATAATTGCCTGCATTCTTGCACATCCCGCGACCGACGTCCAGTCTGCCAAACTCGCCGTATGCCGTAAATATGCTCTTGACGTCATGCCGAAAAACTCTGCGATTTTAAACGCCGCAAACCCTGCCGACTACGAAACTCTTCGCGAACGGCTGCTGGTCAAACCGACCCGCACACTCTCCGGCGTCGCACCGATAGCCGTCATGACTTCTCCTGCCCCCTGCCCCCACGGCAAATGTCTTCCCTGCCCCGGCGGTCCCGACCATGTTTTTCATTCACCGCAGAGCTATACCGGTGAAGAACCCGCCGCACTTCGTGCCCGCCAGAACGAATATGACCCTTATCGTCAGGTAACCGCCCGGCTGGCCCAGTTCCGCCTGCTGGGCCATCACGTCGATAAAGCCGAACTCATTGTCATGGGCGGCACCATGACCGCCCGCGAAGACGCGTATCAGACCTGGTTCGTCTCCGAATGCCTCCGTGCCATGAACGAGTTCGGCGGCACACCGTCTGCGGCCGGCTCACTTGACAGCCTCATGACCGAAAATGAAACATCCTCTGTGCGCTGTATTGCAACCACCTTTGAAACCCGCCCTGACTGGTGCCGGGCACAGCACATCAATAAAATGCTGGACCTTGGCGTTACCAAAGTCGAACTCGGCTTTCAACACACCGAAGATGAACTGCTCACGTTAAACAAACGCGGCCACACCGTAGCCGACAGTGTCGCCGCCAACACACTTCTGCGCGACGCCGGCATTAAAGTCGGCTTTCATGTCATGCCCAACCTGTATGGGAGCACCATTTCCCGCGACAAAAAAATGTTTGACACCCTCTTCACCGACCCGCGGTTCTGCCCTGACTTCCTCAAAATTTACCCGACCCTGGTCACGCCCGGCGCCGAACTCGAATCCCTCTGGAAATCCGGAGAATATCAGACCTATGATGAAGACGAACTGGTCAGCCTCTTAGCCTACGCGAAATCAAAACTTCCCCAATATGTCAGGCTTCAGCGAATCCAGCGTGAAATTCCCGCCAAACTCCTCGTCTCAGGCTCACTTCACGGACACATCCGTCAGATGGCAGGCGCGCCTTGCCGAACAGGGCGGGCGGTGCTGCTGTATCCGGTGCCGGGAAATCGGCCGCCGGCCGTCATCCGCGGTTGAAACAGAAGAGACCCTCACCTACGAATGCTGCGGGGGAACCGAACATTTCCTCTCAACGACCGCCGGCGACGCCCTCATCGGATTTGTCCGTCTGCGGTTTGCCGGAACCGTGTTCCGGCCGGAACTTGAAAACGCCGCGCTCGTGCGTGAACTGCACGTATACGGCAGCATCGTCCCGCTCGGTGAAAAAGGAAAAGGCAGTGACCGCCAGCACCGCTCCTACGGCCACCGGTTACTTGCCCGTGCAGAAGATACCGCGCGTGACGCCGGGTATCAGAATCTTGCGGTCATGGCAGGCGTTGGTGTGCGCCCCTATTATCATAGACAGGGATATGAGCGTAAAGGACCATATATGATAAAGAATCTATGAAACCTGCCACTCTTGAGTTCCTGAAAAAACGTTTCTCTGCGTATTATAATGGAGAATTAAAGGGAGCGGGAGCGGTATACGTTCCGGATTCAATGCCGGAACGGGAATGGGGTTTTTTATTTTTTACGCCGAATGTAAAATCCGGCATGCGCCGGCATCTGG
>CAZAWD010000135.1:0-3755 GCA_964488725.1 uncultured Methanomicrobiales archaeon
TGACGAACCAGACGGGGCAGATGCTTTTGTACAATACCCGCCATCCACATGGCAAACTCATACCGCAAAAATTCAACATCCTCTTTTGGATTGCGCGTACCAATATCAACCGGATTGCCTTCCGCATCTGTACTTCCCGAAGCATCAACCACCTGAATAATCGCATCTGCCTCACGAAGATTATCAAGGAACTGATTTCCAAGACCGCGGCCGAGATGTGCATCAGGAACAAGTCCTGCAACATCGAGCAGTTCAACCGGAGTAAACCTGACACCGTTTACACACTGATGGCAGGTAGCTTCGATACCAAGCTCTTTGCACGGGCAGGTTGAACGCACATATGCAACGCCTTTATTTGCATCAATGGTCGTAAACGGGTAATTGGCAATTTCAACATTTGCTAAGGTCAGCGACTTAAAAAATGTTGACTTTCCACAGTTTGGCTTTCCAGCCAGAGCAATTAACAACATAGTATTTTTCCGTATTAAAATCGTGTTGATTTATATGAGTATCAATAGGTCACAGGAATAGTTATTCTTTGTGTGTTCACTCCCCACCCTCAGGCCGGGAAATGATAGATAAAATGAGCACCGGTTTGAAGGGCCGCTGCATAAGAACCAACATTTTCCTCAATACACTGCCGGTCAATCGAACCGGACAGCCGCCGCATAAACTCATTACGCAGTTCATTGGATAAAATACAGCGCGGACCCGCCGACTCATAATTACCAGACATAATAGAATCATTCGCAAGCCCGATAACAACACGATCAACCATAGGTGCCATAGCCGGTTCCATTATATCAAACACACATGCCCCCTGTGAACGCTTAAGAGGAGGAGCACGGCCATAGAGATTACCGCGCGACAGATCAAGACCCGCCCCCGCACAGGCAAGAGCCGCGGTCGCATAAAGAATGGAATATCCAAACGAAAACAAGACGTTTACCGGATCGGCTGACAATGACTCGACACGACGGTGGTATCCCAGAGAGTCCGGCACAGCGCGGGAGAGAATTTCATAATACATACTTTTTGTCAGAACAAATGCACGAACCAGTTCAGGAAGAGTTATCAGATACTCTAGCTGCGAACGGGTTTCAGAAATAATTTCAAACTCACCCTGATAATAAAGAGCAGGAAACTTTTCCGAAATTTCGTGCAGAAACCGCAACCGTGAATCGATAGAGGCAGATACAGCGTTCAGTGCAAAAGTGTGTGCCGGTGCGCACTCCTGAACGGCCGCGAGCGGGGCAGGACACCTTTCAAAAAGCGAGCCGGCAGGATTTCCATGCGCATCGAAAAAAGATAGTGCCGTTTTATGTTTTGCACATTGCTCAATTACGCCGGTATGAAGCAGATTATCGCCTGCAATAAGAAGATGGGTAAAACTATCAAAGGGATATCGAACCGCGTCCCGTCTGCCTTTTTCACGGACAAATAAAAAGTCGCCCGCTGACTTTATATCAGCTCCAAAACCCCATACCGTAACCCATGGAATAGTCAAAGTTCAACACCCCGCATACAACGGGCATTCAGTTCCAACCGGCATTTGCCGCAAAAATATTTGCGTTTACGATCAAGATCGTCCAGATTCCGGGGACAATACATAATGCATCCGGGATTGTCACAATGTTCCAGACCGAAAAGATGAGCGATTTCATGCGCGCCCTCTTTTACCATCCGGTCGATAAGTACCGCATCATCCGAATACCTGCCGTAAAATTCATTCTGCAAACGGTAGGGAGAAATAACGGCGACACCAAGCCGGATATGTGCCAGACCGAAAACAAAATCGGCCATGGGTTCATAGATATCCCCGGGAGTAACCAAAAGAACTTTCTCGGCAACATGGTTAAATTTATCATAATATTCCTGCGGCATATCGGACGGTTTAAACAAATCAGGACGGCGGCACCTGAACATATCCAGTTTGGTAAGAATCTTGACCGCATCATACTGATGACGATCCGGATCATAGCCTTCAAGAGGAAACATACCATTATCAATCCGGGAAACCGGCATATCCAACACAGCGGAAAGCTCCTCCGATACCGGGCGTGACAAACCAATAGGCACGCGATTGTCCCAGAAAATATGTATCCCCATAGTGGTAGTTATTTTCTCTGTTGACAGACATAAACTTACCTTAACAAGTATGCTGAACCAAATAGAGACAACCATTGGAGAATATATCAGAGACACCTACTCTTCCGCGGTCGAGGTGGGATTCGGAGGGAAAACAATTGCAGCGAAAATAATCCAGAACGCAAAAATTCCGATACTCTGCACTGATGTTCACCAGTATACTTCGGATGTCATATCCGTTGTAGACGACTGTGTTTATCCGGACTATTCCTTATATAAAGGAACAGCTGTGATTTATGCAATCAGACCGGGAATCGAGATGATACCCGCGCTCATTAACCTTGCACAGATAATAAATACGGACCTTATTATCTACCACCTCGGATTTGAGATTTATCTGAACGGAGGCGAGAGAATTGAAACAAACGGGATTATTCTTCATCAGTATGTCAGAGCATTAAAACCCTCAAATATTTAACCTAAGACGAAGCATTAGATGTAAGGCTATGAAGATAAAAGGCATTAGTATTCATCTATCTCCGATTCATTTTATTGTGGTCGCGTTTTTCCTGATATTATTTATATGGTCATACTTTGCAACAAAAGACTTTACGTTTATCTATTGGGGAGTCCCGCTCTCATTGTGTCTGTTGATAATCCCGCTTGTCAGCAGCTACAGTCTTGGTTCTCAATACGTAAAACTGCTGCCGGAGTATGAAGAAGGAGCAAAACGCGTGAAAGTTAAAAATATCAATCTCGGTATGCAGGGTAAAGGTGTACGGGTAGAAGGAGTGGTCCAGACCGTTAAAGGAAAACTCCTCGGCCGCCCGCGGTATCAGATCTTCGACGGGTCAGGAGCGATTACAGTGTTCCGCTCTATGCCCGTAGACGAGGCGATTGCAGTTGGAGATAATATCGAAGCAGTCGGTATGGTCGTAAAAAAGTTTGCAATTGCAGGCAAACTGGCAGTACATGGAATTGGCATTCGAAAAATAGAAAATCTTACTCCGCTGGATGTGGATGAAGCCATGGGTCAGGAAAAAAATATTAAAATTAAAAAATACAACTAACCTTTTTTTACCGCAATCAGATGTCTTATATATTTCACACAGATAATTATATTATCATGTCACATACTGTTGTGGTTTATTCGCTTGCGGGCTGCCCGCATTGCAAAAACGTAAAAGCCTTCCTTGCGAAACACGACATCACTTATACCAATTTTGATGTGTCGGATGAACATTATGCCGATGAAATGATTGCATTGTCAGGTCAGCGGGGTGTTCCGGTTACGGTAATAGATAATTCGACTCTTGTTATCGGAGATGATCTGAAAAAACTTGAGAAACTTCTTCTGGATGCAACCCAGGCACCAATCCCGGCACCGAAGAGTCAGCATGATTTGATTATTATCGGAGCCGGACCTGCAGGATTGTCGGCAGCACTGTATGCAGGACGAAAACAGATTGATACTCTTGTTATCAGTGGGGCAACGGGCGGAATGGCAACCCGGAGTACACATATCGAAAATTACCCGGGAATGGCCGATGTCCCCGGAGAAGAGCTGATGAAAAAAATTGCCGAACAGGCAACTGCAAGCGGCGCGGTGTTTCTCGATGATACAGCAATGACTATTACCCGCAAAAACGGGGTGTTCACGGTAGAAA
>CAZAWD010000136.1:0-3745 GCA_964488725.1 uncultured Methanomicrobiales archaeon
GGAGCGCCCGGCTCATAACCGGGTGGTCGTGGGTTCGAACCCCTCCGGGCCCATTGTGTTTTATCAATCTTTTTTCTGACAACCAATCCGACATAATTTTAACCTGATACGCGCACTATATAATGGGACTAGTCCGGGTGGCTTGGCGTCACCTGTAACCTGAGATTGTCAACATGCAGGGGACGAAGTTTGAGGACGGCTGTGGCAGTTCTTATAATGGTGCAGAATTTCCGACGTTGATACCTTGTCCTGCAAGGTCAGCGGATGGATGGAGTGTATCCGGAAGGATGCGTTTATCCATTGTCGCGGGCACCGGTTCAGGCCCGGAAGGGAGCAGACCTACCGTGAACGCATGGCGCCTGCAGGGTTGCGGGGCGGAGTTTGGTTCTGTAACAGAGTCTGGATGTGCGCTTCCTACCAATAACATGTCCCAATAATCTTTTGAGGATTTTTATGGCAAAAGTAACTATTATCGGCGCTACCGGTCAGGTTGGCTCCTATGTAGCTCATGCTGTCTCCCAGTTTCCCCACGTGCGGGAAATGTGCCTCTTTGGAAGACCCGGCAATGAACAATATCTCGATGGTCTGGCACATGACATGATGGATTCTTTTGCCGCCCGCGGAACAAATACAACAGTCACCTTCGGAACTGATTCAAAAGACCTCCGTGGTTCGGATATTATTGTTCTTACCTCCGGCATTCCAAGAAAAGCTGACCAGACGCGTCTGGATCTCGCTCTTGAGAATGCGCGGATCGTCAAAAGTTATGCTGAAGAAATTGGACGCATGGCACCGGAATCTCTGCTGCTGGTAGTAACCAATCCGGTTGATATCATGACCAGTGTTGCCCTGAAATACTCCGCAATGATGCCGCACCGGGTATTCGGACTTGGAACACATCTTGACTCCATGCGGTTGAAAGCATGTCTTGCCGAGTTTTTCAATGTACATGTCAGTGAAGTACATACCCGCATTATCGGTGAACATGGCGACACCATGGTCCCCATGTGGTCCGCAACAACAGTTGGCGGTATCCAGATAGATAATCTGATGGGCGTTGCTAAAATTGATCGGGAAAAACTCATGGACCGCGTAAAAAACAGCGGATCATACATCATCAAAGCCAAAGGTGCCACGGTTTACGGCCCGGGCGATGCCATTGCTTCACTTATCAGAACTATTGTTGAAGACGAAAACAGGCTGCTGACCGTATCCGCCCAGATTCGCCGTGAAAGCTTCGGACATGACGGTGTATGTATTAGTGTCCCGGCACGTATCTCTCGCGGCGGAGTGTTTCCAATTGGCGTATATCTCCCGCCGGAGGAAAAAGAGGCGTTTGGACGATCAGTAACACTAATTAAAGAAATAACTGAACATGTCTGCTCCATTCTGGATAAAGAGGCTGCCTGAATGAATTATATTGTATACGAATCCAATACCGGATTTACCAGAGAATATGCGGAAATGCTCGCAGCTAAAACGAACAGTCAGGCACTCGCGCTGGTACAGGCTGAAAAAAATCTGGAAAAAGGAACAGCCATATTCTTCCTCGGCTGGATATGTGCCGGAAAAATATCCGGATTTAAACAGGCCGCAAAACGTTTTGACATCCGGGCCGCCGCCGGCGTTGGTATAAGCATACCTGACGACACCATGATTCCAACCATGAAAGAGCACAATAAAATTACGGTGCCGTTGTATTATCTACAGGGAGGAGTAAAACCGGAGGCGCTCTCACCCATTAAAAGAAAACTTCTTGGAATGATTGCAGACCAGTACGCAAAATCCGCTGCATCAACAGATACCGACTGGAAGATGGTGGATGTTATGCGAATCGGCGGAACATTTGTGGATGAAAAAAACCTCAGCGAAATTCTTGCATGGTTTGCTGAGCAGAAATAATATTCTTCTGCACTTTTTTATACGAATCATCTTTAGAACAGGCACACCCTCCTTTTTTTCAGCGCATGCGAGATACAATAAATTATTATAAACACAAATAAATATCTCTTAGTATCATTATTTTCCATAGTTTAGATAAGGCTTATCATCTGCCGCCCGCAACCATATACTTAAATGTCAGTCCGCGGGAAAATTACCATTACCGTGCTTGCCGGAACAACCCGTGCCGGCACACCGGAAAATTTTGATCATATTACCATTCAGCCGGGCACCACGATCTCAATTGTCGGACCAACGGGTTCCGGCAAAACAGCACTCATCAATGACATCGAAGTGTTTGCCCAGCGTGATACCATAACCAACCGGAAAATTCTCATTAATGGTGAAGAACCTACAGAATCAATGATTCGTGACCCGGCAAAAAAACCCATTGCTATGATTACGCAAAACACCAAATGTCTTGCCGACCTGAACGTTGGTGCATTTCTTACCATGCATATCCGTTCCCGCAAACTTGAAGAAGGAAATATCCTTGAAAAAACCATTGCCATGGCCAATGAATTTACCGGAGAAAAAATATCAGCAGACATGCGTATGAGCTCACTCTCCGGTGGACAAACACGTTCTTTATTTATCGCTGACGCAGTAGTAATATCAAATACACCGATTATCCTCCTTGACGAAGTTGAAAATGCCGGCATCTTTAAGGAACGTGTAATCGAGACCCTCAGAACAGAACAAAAATCCATAATTTTTGTAACTCACGACCCATATGTAGCCCTTTTGACTGACACCAGAATAATTATGAAAAACGGTGCCGTCCATAAAATTCTCACACCCAACGGGCGTGAACAGGCAACCCTCCGTCACATTGCAGATATCGATCGTGAAATGACCCGTATCCGCGAACTGCTCAGAGCAGGCGAGCTTATCACCGGCAAAACAGAGGTGACGGTATGAATCTCAAAGTAATTACCGTTGCCGGCCCTCCGAGTACCGGAAAGACTGCAGTCATTCGCCAGATAATACGCAACCTCCAGCCAAAAAAGGTTGCATACCTGAAAATAGATGTAGTACAGGCATGGGAAGACGAAGAACTCGCGGCGGAGTTTGGCATACCCACTAAAAAAATATATTCCGGCGACATGTGCCCGGACCACATGGGAATTATGGTTCTGCGTGATGCAGTTATCTGGGCAAAAGAAACCGGGGCGGAATATCTCCTCTATGAAAGTGCCGGCCTCTGTCTGCGCTGCACCCCGTACACCACCCAGTCGCTTGGCATCTGTATTATTTCAGCAGTTTCCGGAACCCACACCCCGCTAAAAATGGCACCCATCATTGCATTGAGTGATGTCGCCGTGGTGACCAAAATTGATCTCGTCTCGCAGGCCGAAAAAGAAGTATTCCGGGAACGTATCAAAGAGGTCGCACCTGAAGCCGACATCATCGAGACCAACGCAATTCAGGGAAACGGTTTACGCTACCTCATGAAAATTATTGAACAGATGCCGGAAAACACCATGGAACATGATGAACTTCGCGGAGTTCCGCCGCTTGGCGTATGCACCATATGTATCGGAAAAAAAGAAGTCGGATGGCAGGAACATTTCGGTGTTATCCGTCCGTTTGCAGCTCCGGACTCGTTATACCGGGGGGAATAATATGTCTCTTCTTCCCCGCGACAGGAACTGCGGTGCCTGCGGGTATGCAACATGTCAGGAATTTTCCACGGCAGTTGATGCAGGCCTGAAACAACCGGAGCAGTGTCCGGTTGTGCGCCGCATAAACAGAGAAAACCAAATACCTGCCTGCGATATCAGGTCAGCATCCTACACCGGAC
>CAZAWD010000137.1:0-3679 GCA_964488725.1 uncultured Methanomicrobiales archaeon
CTGTGACATGCTGGTTAACAGCCAGCCACTCTACCAACTGAGTTATGGCGGCACTAATGTGTTGCCTAATTAGATGGGTTAGACTCAGTATTAAATATTTTGATTTGTATTTTTATTCTTCATGGTGCAGTCCGCGCAGTTTTACAATGAGTATATCCAGGTCCTGATCGAAGTGTGCCAGCATCTCAACTGATTTTTCTGTTGGCACCGCGCCGGCCGGCGTTGCTTTGATATACTGCATCTGCTCAAGGACTCTAAGAGAATATCTTATTCTGTGCTGCGACTGCCCCAGTTCTTCTGTCAGTTTCATAATCCCGATGGGTCCCTGTTTTGCTACAACCCGCATTACCGACAGATGTCTTTCCAGCAACTCAATTTCTCCGTCAAGTTTTTCAAGCATTTTTTTCATCTCGTTTTTCTATTTCCTCACGCAACTCTTCTTCCAGTTCCGCTCTGATGCGCGCGCGCTCTGCTTCCCGCTCTTTTGCGGCCAAAGCCATCCTCTCCTCTTTTGTTGTTCCGTGAATTTCCAGCCATGCTTTTGTCGACCGGTATTTTCTGATAAAAAATACGAGCGTTACAACAGCAGTCAGAATACAAATAATTACAACCGGCCATTTCGGCGTCCATGAAGCGGGCGCTATCAGCGACAGGGCAACTGCCATGGCAATAGCCAGAATCAGTATGTTGAGAAGAATAACATTTGCAGTAAACATTCCTTTAAACTGCATCCGCTCTGTATCGTCCATTGTTATGTACATCTGTTTCCCAGAGATAAAAACTACATCTCTTTACAACACTAATAGATGGTAGCAATGAGCAGTATTTTAGATGAACTGAAAAAAAGAAATGGCGATGCCTACGTTGTCTATGATACGTCAGACAATGAGGATATGCGGTATCTGAGCGGCTTTCTTGCAACCGACCCGTATTTTTATATTTTAAAACGCGACGGATCCGCCTATCTTATTGTATCTTCAATGGAAGAACTGCGTGCGCGTCAGGAATCATCATGCAGCGTGATAACCCGTAATTCTCTGAATTTTTCAAACCTGCTTGAAACGTATTCTGACCCCGATCTGGCGACCGCGCATATGCTTGCAGATTTTTGTGGTGAACGTTTACTGGTCCCGTATTCAATGCCGGTTGGTTTTGCCCGCGCCCTGTCGCAGGTTGTCCACGTTGAAGTTGATACAGACACGGTGCTTTCCATGCGCAGCATTAAAACACCCGGGGAAATTGAAAAAATTCGGTCGGTCCAGAGAAGAAACGAACAGGGAGTCCGCCTTGCCATCGCCATCATCCGCCGCGCAACCGTTGATGAGCATGGCGGGTTGTGCTATGAGGGAGCGCCGCTCACGTCAGAAAAAATCAGGAGTATTCTTCACGAGGAATTTTACCGTCTCAATCTGGACGATATCGACACCATCATCTCATGCGGTGAAGACACTGCCCTTCCGCATGCCAAAGGAACCGGGCAGCTGCGCGCATGCCAGCCGATTGTAATGGACGTGTTCCCGCGTGACCGGACAACCGGCTACTTTGCGGATATGACCCGGACTGTTTCCAAGGGTCGGCCTGCTGAAGAAATTGTTGCCATGTATGCTGCTGTGCATGAAGCAAAAGAACGCGCTGCGGCAATGATTCACGCAGGGGTAAAAGGCAGTGATGTTCACAACGCTGTTGTCTCGTTCTTTCAGACAAAAGGATATGAGACCGCCGGTGCTTCTGGCTTTATCCACAGTCTTGGCCACGGGGTGGGCTTGGCTATTCATGAACTCCCGTCGTTATCTCTGCGCGGTGGCACGCTTAATGCCGGAAATGTAGTGACGATTGAACCGGGCCTCTATTACCCGGGCACGGGCGGCGTCCGGCTGGAAGATATGGGGGCGGTAACGGAAGATGGTTTTGATAGATTTACTATATTTGAAGAAGAATTAATTATACTATGAACGATACAGAATTTGATAATTATATAGAGGCCGGCCGAATTGCACGGTCTGTCCTTCACTCCTGTGCCAATGAAATAAAACCGGGTGTTTTGCATGCGGACATCTTTGATATGGTATTAGATAAAATAGCCTCCGCCGGCTCATTTCCCTCCTTCCCTCCCAATATTTCCATCAATGAATGTGCTGCCCATGACACACCGTCTCCGGTCGATGATAGAGTGTTTGCTCAGGGCGATCTGGTAAAACTGGATATTGGAACGCATGTTGACGGCTACATTGCCGATACTGCTGTCACTGTCAATCTCGGCGAGCATGAAAAACTCTGTGAAGCATCACAAACCGCTCTTGACGCGGCAATTAAACTGGTGAAACCGGAACTTGTTGTCAGTGAAATTGGTAAAGTCGTTGAAGATACCATCACTTCATACGGCTACCGGCCGGTTGTCAACCTTACCGGTCATGCTCTCGCCCGCTATAGCCTTCACCATGGCTTATCCATTCCCAATACCGGATTATTTGGAAGTGCGGTTTTGCGCACTGACAATGTTATTGCTATTGAACCGTTCGCCACAAGCGGGTCCGGTATGGTGCATGAAGCGGCCCGTGCGGAAATCTATCAGGTTGAGGGCGACGCGCCGGTCCGCTCACCCACGGCACGAAAAATTATGAAAACTGCCGCGGTAATGCAGGGACTTCCTTTCTCACGACGCTGGCTTCACGTTCCAAAATCAGAACTTGCAATTCCAACCCTCCTTCGTCAGGGCAACCTGTATGAGTATCATGTCCTCTCTGATATTCCAGGTAGTTTTGTTGCACAGTTCGAGCATACGGTTATTGTAACAGAAGACGGCCCGGTTGTAACCACCCGCTAACTCTTTTTATTACCGTATCCCTCGGTATCATAAGAAGATAACTCCATGAGACAAAGACTATATCTCCCGCGCCCAATGAAATAATAACTATGCTGGAACTGCTGAAAGCCATTGTGCTGTGTATCTCACTCTTTGCGTTTATTTTATTTTTTATTCCTGGCAAATATCAGAAATACACTGGTATATGTGCATGGTCTGCATTAATCATCGGGTTCTTTTGTATGCTTCCCGAACTTTTCTTTGAAGGAAACATTTTCTACCCGGTTCTTATTTTCCTGTCGGTGCCGCTACTCTATATTACTATAAAGCGGTTATTAAAAGAAGACCCGCACATCAAAAATTTTACCCGCGGTGCCGGTGTTGCGGCAATTATCTATGCGCCGTTTGCCATATTTCCTGCGCTTGGCAACTGGCTCATTGAAACAGTTGTCTTCTGGATTCAGCAGTTCTTTACTCTGATAGGGTATCCATATCAGATGGCTGCATGGGACATATTTGAATCCGTCTGGCTCATGCCCGGTTTCGACGTCGGCTATCGCGACCAGATCATTCTTGGCTGCACCGGTATAACTGCCATTGCCATCCTCATCGGAGTGGTATTCCTGACCCGGACATCATGGAAACAAAAAATCGGCATGATCTTACTCGTCACCGTCCCCATCTATATTGTTAAGATCTTCCGCAACGTCTTTGTCATTATGGCATACTTTGGACAGTGGTTCCCGTGGTTTGAAGAACAGCTGGCAAATCCGCAGATTCCGGGATTCGCAAGCTATGTATGGGCACACAATGTCATCTGCGAAGGAGCGGCGTTCCTTCTGATAATCCTCATAGCATTCCTGCTCTTTAAATTCA
>CAZAWD010000138.1:0-3651 GCA_964488725.1 uncultured Methanomicrobiales archaeon
GTCACGATCAAAGGGCAAAACAACCGAAGCGGTTACCCGGCTTATTGATCTTGCGCCGAAAACGGCAACGGTCCTGCGGGATAATGAAGAGGTGACTCTGCCTGTTGCTTCGGTTGCGGTCGGTGATGTAGTTATCGTCCGGCCGGGCGGCAGGATTCCGGTCGACGGTACGGTCATTGACGGCAGTTCATCGGTTGATATGTCGGCACTTACGGGTGAAAGTATGCCGGTGACAAAGAAAGCGGGGGATGCTGTTCAGGCGGGGACCATATGTCTGTATGGAAGTATAACATTTACCGCTGAGAAAATCGGTGAAGAAACAACCCTTGCAAAAATTATTGAGCTTGTCCGCGATGCTGCCGCATCCAAGGCTCCTATCGCCCGTCTCGCAGATACCGTGAGCGGTATCTTTGTACCGGCGGTTATCCTGATTGCCATCTCCGCGTTTGCGGTCTGGATGATTCTCGGTGCGGAATTTTCTTTTGCACTTTCTATTGGTATTTCAGTGCTGGTAATCTCCTGTCCCTGTGCGCTTGGACTTGCAACGCCGGTTGCAATAATGGTTGGAACCGGAAAGGCTGCATCTTTTGGAATTCTTATTAAATCAGCGGCCGCCCTTGAAACCACCGGGCGTGCAGACACCATTGTGTTTGATAAAACCGGGACGCTGACCAACGGCACGCCCGTTGTAGACGGGTTCTATCCGGCAGAAGGTGTTGATGCGGATTCGTTTTTACAATTCGCCGTATCTTTGGAATATGCGTCCGGCCATCCGCTGGCATTGGCGGTTGTTGCATATGCAAAGGAGAAAGGAGTAAGCCCGGGTCCGATGACTGACTTTGCCGCGGTTCCCGGCCGCGGTGTGCATGCCCGCATCGGAAACGTTTCGTATTATGCGGGAAATTCTGCATATATGCGTGAGTCAGGAGTTGCGGGTTCGTTTCCCGCGGTTCCTGCCGGGCGTGCCTCACTTTATTTTGCCGAAGGGACCACTCCGCTCGGTGTCATTACGGTTGCTGATACCGTCCGGCCGACGGCTGTTTCCGCGGTTGCCCGGTTGAAGAAACTGGGCGTGAATGTAGTTATGCTGACCGGAGATGCTTGGTCTACTGCTGACCGGGTAGCAAAAGAGACCGGCGTTGATGAGGTGTATGCCGAACTTCTTCCGGCCGATAAAGAAGCCGCTATTCGCAGACTGCAAAATGACGGCCGGCGGGTGGTGAGGGTTGGCGACGGCATCAACGACGCCCCGTCTCTTGCCCGTGCTGATGTCGGCATTGCTATCGGTGCAGGTTCGGATATTGCCATTGAATCCGCCGATATCGTTTTAATGAACAGCGATCCGAATGCAGCGGCAACCGCGGTTCAGCTGAGCCGTGCGACGATTCGAAATGTAAAAGAAAATTTGTTCTGGGCGTTTATTTATAATGCAATCGGCATCCCGCTTGCCGCCGGTGTTTTATATGTGCCGTTTGGCATTCTGCTCTCACCCGGTATTGCGGCGCTTGCTATGAGTTGTTCGTCGGTCTGTGTCGTGTTCAATGCTCTGCGACTGCGGTTTTTTAGTATCGAAACGAATGAGGTTAATATCCCGCAGGTTCAAAATGATACGTCTATGAAAAAAATAATTCATATTGAAGGGATGATGTGTAAACACTGTCAGTCAGCGGTTACCAATGCACTCAAAGGAGTTGAAGGTGTTGAGTCAGTAACGGTAAGTCTGGAAGACAAACAGGCTGTTGTACTGCTGAATAAAGAGGTGGCAGACACCCGTCTTGCGGATGCGGTTACTGCCGCTGATTTCACGGTTACGGGAATAGATACACGCTGATTTTTTAGGTACCCGAGATTATTCGGGTTTTCCTTTCAGTTTTTCCACCACGGCTATTCCTTCAATCCGTGTCACCGGATACTGGCCGTTTTCATCTTTTTCCGCGGACTTTACCATGTCCCAGATGGTCAGAAGCGCAACCGAGACGCCGGTTAGTGCTTCCATTTCAATCCCTGTCTTTCCATAGGTCTTCACCCGGCATGATGCTTCAATATACTCTTCTCTCTGAATAAATGAAACAGTAACCCCGCCGACCGGAAGCGGATGACACATGGGAATAAGGGCCCATGTCTGTTTGACCGCCAGAGTTCCTGCTACCTGTGCGGTTGCCAGCACATTGCCTTTAACGACTGTTCCTTCCGCAATTGCTTTCAGTGTTTCCGGGCGGAGATAAATCCGTCCGACCGCCGCCGCTTCCCGGGAGACATCCGGTTTGGCCGTTACATCTACCATATGGACTTCGTTCTTTTCGTTGATGTGAGTAAATATCGGCATTTTAATGCATCTCCACCCAGTTTCCGTTCTGCCCGTTGACAATCTCCTGTTTCCAGACCGGCACACATTCTTTCAGTTTTTCGATGGCAAACCGGGATGCTTCGTATGCTTCCGGGCGGTGACCGGCACAGACGATGATAACCACGATGGTTTCACCAAGAGCCAGTCTGCCATACCGGTGAATAATATGCACCGCATTCACATGGAACCGGTCGAGTGCTTCATCGGCAATTTTTTTCAGGTCGGTCTCTGCAACCGCAACGAATGCTTCAATCTCCAGTGCTTCCATTCCATCGTCGCGCACGGTTCCGATAAACACCAGCTGTGCGCCGTCGGCATGGCTGCGTGTCTGCATAATCATCGCTCCGATATCAATATCTTCTTTCTGCATGCGCAGAATCATGGTGGGTTCACTCATTGTTTCCTCCAAAGAACGGACTTCTCCGGCGCACCGCATCAGAAATCGCCGCACGAAGGTCATCGCCGTGCAGGCCGCGAATGCTTACTTCATTGCCGGTCCGGAGCAGACATGGTTTTAATAATCCGTCGGATGTTATCCGCAGACGGTTACAGTTTGCACAGAACTCGGCGTTATGCATCGGCCGTACAATCTCAACCACTGCTCCGTTTAGGTTATATTTGCGGCGGTGATGCATTTTACGGGTAATAATATTTTGAGATTCCCTGGCGAATTTCTCTTCAAGTTCTGAGACGAACGTCGCATACTGATGAATCGATTTGTCCATGCCGTCAGTCCAGCCGTTGATGTCCATCAGTTCAATAAACTGAAGGATAAGTTCATCTCTTCCTCTGACAAGGGCAAGAAAATCCTCGATCTCGTCGTCATTAATGCCGGGAAGTAAGACCGTATTAATTTTTACCGGTGTGAGACCTGCGGCAATCGCCGCATTCAGCCCTTCGAGAACATCCGGTAAAAGATCACGGCCGGTAATCTTTTGATACCGGTCACGGCGCAGTGTGTCGATGCTGATATTCACCCGGGTAAGACCGGCCGCTTTCAGGGCGGGTGCCAGGTCTTTGAGCCGTGTTCCGTTCGTGGTCATTGACACTTCAATCCCGTTGGGAATGGCACGGATAATATCAAGGAGGTCAGGGCGGAGTGTCGGTTCGCCGCCGGTCAGTTTGAGGGTTTTTATACCCAGCGGTGCAAGGACAGCGAGTATTTCTACAATTTCATCCTTGGACATAGTATATGCACGGTCAGCACGGACGCATCCGTTTACTTCCTCACCTTCATGATGACAGTATATACAGCGGAGATTACAGACACTGGTAAGGACCAGTCTGATATCTGTTATCCTTCG
>CAZAWD010000139.1:0-3630 GCA_964488725.1 uncultured Methanomicrobiales archaeon
GCTTTTCGGCTGTGACCAGCCAGACATACTGACCGCAGGCACCAGTAACGGTGGTGCTCACCGGAGTCTCGGTGACGTAGTATGCGTTGATAATTTTCAGCCCGCTACCTTCGACCGCAGACCATGTATAGCGGGTCGGCGGGTTGCCGGAGGTGGTGATTTTTACAACCCCGCCGACCGTTGGGTTGCCGGAGGTGGTGATTTTTACAACCTCGCCGACCGCTGGGTTAACCGACCCTTCGATAACAGCCGTGCCGCGGGGATTTGTCAGAGACGCGTCGGATGGAACACAGGTCCGCACACATTTATAGACATACAGCGGGGCGGTGTCGTTTTCCCACGCACGTTTATACTCGAAAACGTATTCATACGTCCCTTCTTTCACAGAGGTGACAGTAAACACCGTCTGACCGGCAGCACCCGCGGCGGAGCTGGCCGGAGCGATGTATGAACTGGTGATGTTGAGACCGCCCGTCTCCTGCGCATACCAGTCATAGCCGGTCGTCGGGTTCGACGGCAGAGTTACCTGAAACGACTCGCCGATATTATAGGTCGTCCCGCTCTTTTCAAACGTAATCGTCTGAACAGGGTCGGCCGTGGGGGATGGGGGCGTACTTGGCGAAACACAGCCCGCCGCAAGGATGCAAGCCAGAAGGAGAGCGGCTGCAACGGATAAAATCAATGCTTTTCTCATGATAAATAAGTAATGCAGAACAGACTTATATTGCTTTCCGCTCCGCCGAATCCGGATTAAAAAAGATTAGAATAAAGGTAATTTTTTTGACCGGCTGAAAACCGCAAACGCCAGATACACCGCGGTTACCGCGATTAAGATATTCACCGTCCCCTGTAACGCCGGCATACCTGCCGTACCTGCAAACACCGCAAGAAGAAGATAGCACATCGACTTCAAAAACAGCAGAACCGCAACCAGAACCCGTGACTCCTTTCTAAGCAGAGTAATTACCGCGACCAGAAGAAAGAGGATAAACGGAATCAGCATAGCATGGGATATGGGAATCAGCGTCGCCGTAAAACTGACAATACCGAACATGAAAAACATTGCCGGCGTATACTTCATCTGACCGATCGTCCAGAGCAGCACGGCAATTCCGCAGAGACCCAGGCACATCGTTGCGTTCATCGAAGCAATGACATCATAATTAACCGCTTCACTGCCAAGGAAATACGAGAAACCATACAGTGCTCCTATCATGCCGATGAGAAGATAGCCGAGAACCGAACCGGCCGACTTGAAATCAGCCGCCGCATCGGATTTCAAAACATCTCCAAGCGGCAGACGGATTCTCTCACCTGCAACCGCCAGAGCAAAATACACCGCGAAAATAAAACCGGCGAGAGAAATTATCTCCAGACCGACCCCGGACCCGGAAACAAAAAGCCCGACACATATATTTTCAAGCCCGATAACAAACGGCATACTCGCAATAAGATATTTCTTCCTGTCTGCTGCGGTGAGAATTATCAACGAAAGAATTACAAAGAATACACCCACAATCAGATTCGAATAATGTTCAGCCGCCCCGCCGGAAAATGCAAGAGCGTAACAGACAAAAATTGAACCGATAAGCACAAACGTTATCGCGCTGAGATCACGATGCTTCATACCAGCAAGAATAATTCCGACGGTAATCAATGCAAATCCCAAATAAAGGTGAATAGCATTTAAATTTTCGGCGACCGCCGCGAAGAGCGGACTGATGCAGAGGAAATGCAGTGCCAGAACAACAAAACCTGCCGCTGATAGATAATTTCTGATTTCACTTTTGTCTATATCATTCATTATAAGAAATTATCATCATTTATTGGTAATTAAGATATCCCCTGTGCGTGACACAGCGGCAGCAGTTACGCTTATCATCACGGGCGTTCTGTTCCGGGCGGTTGCGGAATTTAGTCAGAAAAAAAATTTTATTTTTATAGTCGTAAGATATAAATGGCTGTTATGCATTTTATTATTATGGATGAAATTCAAAAAAGTGAAATGAGAAACTACGCCCTGAGTGCGGGCTTCTTTATTGTTGCCGCACAGGCTCTGCTTATGCTGATTCTGCCGTATGCCCATCTGGGCAGAGATGCAGCCTTTAGTCTTATGGATTCTGTTTTATGGGGCAGTGCTTTTATTTTATTTTTGATCGGCATTATTCTGATTGTGTTAAAGAACCGTGACCTGAGCGCCATTACGTTTCTAATGATGGGTATTTTGTATGCATTTCTGGCGTATTCGCCGGTGAAGGGCAAGGCTAATTTTATGGTCGGTATTTTCATGCTGATTCTGGCGGCCCTTATCCTCACGTCAAAAGATAAGAAAAAGTATCTGCTGTTTATTATGCCTGCCCTTGTCGGCCTGCTGCATATATTGGTAAGCTGGAGAATTTTAGCGGGCGCACCGATGGTTCTGTCCGGCGTCATCAGCGTTGTTACGTTGTATTTTGCGTTTGCCTGCGCATCGGAACGTGTGGTAATCCCGGGAGGAGCGCTGCTGAAAGCGGATGCGGTTACCGATTTCAAAGCGAGCGGATCGGTGCTCGGCTATCTGCTGTTTGCCATGAGCGCGTCAGTCTGGGCCGCAGTGTATTTATTTGGCGTATCCATGGAAGCAGCAGCGGCGCTTGATGCGGTGTGCAGCCCGATGCTTATCTTCGTCGGCGTGCTGCTCTGGGCTGTTGGTCAGATGCGGTTTACGCCCGTCATGTTTATCTTACTTGGATTCATCGGCTGCATCGGTCAGTTCATGACCGGGCCGCTGTTCTATATTGCCGGGGTGATGTTTATCGTAATCGGCCTTTTTGCGGTGCTCCGCACAGAATCACGCATCCTGCCGGCCATTATGCTGATTATCTACGGCTGCGTTTTTTTCATAACCGCAGCGGTTACCGGAACCACTTCCCTTCCCGTCCTCGCCGGAGTATTAAATCTGATTCCGGCACTGATAGCTGTGTATCTCGCGTTTGCAGTGTTTAGCCAGAGAAAACTTCCCCTCTTTTAATTTCCTTTTTTAAATTAAGCCACTCCGGACGCGTGGCTTGCCTCCCGGTCAATGAAGGTAAGACCAATATTGCAGACCGTCAGCGGTTCTTCTTCGCCTGAGTGCTGCTCGACCCCGGTAAAGATATAGCTTCCCGGTTTTTCGGCCGTAACCAGCCAGACATACTGCCCGCCGGCCCCCTCAGGAGCCGTGGCTGCGGGCGCGATGTATTCAGCGCTGAGAATTGTCAGGCCGCTATCGTCATTCGCGGACCATGTATACCCGGTTGTTGGATTTGCCGGCGTCGTTATTTTTACGATTTCGCCGATCGCAGGATTAACCGAACCCGCAATTGAAACATAGCCGCGGGGGATGGTTAGCGCAGCCGCATCACTTGCCGCACAATTCCGCACACCTTTATAGACATACAACGGCTCCGTCTCATTTTCCCACGCACGTTTATATTCAAAAGTGTATTCATATGTACCCTCTTTTACGGACGTAATCGTAAAAATCGTGTGGCCGCCGGCGCCCGGAATGGAACTTAGCGGTGCGAGGTACATCTTTGTGATGTTGAGGCCGCCCGTCTCGCTTGCATACCAGTCATAGCCGGTCGACGGATTCGACGGCAGCGTCACCAT
>CAZAWD010000140.1:0-3575 GCA_964488725.1 uncultured Methanomicrobiales archaeon
CACTCGTTGATGCGGCAGGAGAGGTATATGGTTTTTTGCGCTGCGATGTTTCCCGCCTCACCCGCGGCGTTGAAATCTCAGAGAAGATGGTTTCAATGCTGCACTCCTCCTGCGATGAATACGGAGTAACGCCCGCGGCTGTCGGCGTCTCAACGGCCGGGCCGGTTGATCTGGTCAACGGTTCCGTCTTGGAATCTCCGAATATGCACTGCGACTCTGTATTTATCACGGGCCCGCTGAAAGATACGTTCGGCGTGCCGGTCGTCATGGCAACCGACTGCAAGGCCGGAGCGGTTGGCGAGTATGTGTTCGGCCGCGGAGCGAATGCCAAAACACTGGTGTATCTGACCATATCAACCGGCATCGGTGCCGGCGTTGTCTCCGACGGCGTGATTCTTAGCGGCAGCAACGGCAATGCCGGCGAAGTCGGACACTTTGTAGTTGATACGACCTACCCCCTCACCTGCGGCTGCGGCGGTACCGGCCACTGGGAAGCATACGCGTCCGGCAGCGGGATTCCAAAATTTTTCCGCCGCTGGCTTGCGCACCGCGGGCTTGAACAAAGCGACCCCCCGCATCTGACGGCAGGCCAGATTCTTCACGCGGCATCTGACGGGAACCCGCTGTTTTGCGAGTTTGCAGAGGAGCTAAAAAAAATAAATACCCGCGGTCTTTCTTCAGTCATCTGCGCCTACAATCCGGACCTGATTATCCTTGACGGACCCGTTATGCAAGAGTATGCCGGCCTTCTCATCGGAAAAACCGATGCGTATCTTCCCACCCCGCGGATTGAAGTGAGCGGCCTTTCCGGCATGGCACCGCTTCTCGGCGCGGCGGTTCTTGCGTTCCGTTTGGCCGGTCGTTCTCTTTGAGCGTATGGCGTATGCTTTGACGCTTGTATTTTTCAGATTATGTAATAAGACTAATATACTTTTAAAACGAATAATCTGACATGGTAGGCGACTCTGATTTATCGCGTATTGGCATTTCCCTTCCGGAAAATCTGCTGACAAAGTTTGATTCAATTATTGAACAGCGTGGGTATTCATCACGTTCAGAAGGAATCCGCGATGCTATCCGGTCATACATTACCTATTATGAATGGATGAATGATGTCGCCGGTGAACGTCAGGGTGTTATTACGATGGTATATGACCACGATCATCGCGGGCTGATGGAAGCTATTACTGAAATTCAGCATGCGAACCGTGAAATTGTGCAGTCTACCATTCACTCGCATGTAACCGACGAGCGGTGTCTGGAAGTTATTCTGGTGCGGGGCGACGGGCCGCGTCTTAAAACCCTCGCAGAAAATCTCATGGCGCTCAAAGGCGTTGAGTCTGTGAAACTCACCACGATAAAAATAGCATAATTAAAAAATGTATACGGGTATGAATATCCCCGTCATTTCTTTTCTGAATTTATCGGTCGTTCGCGGGTGGACTGGAAAAGGGCTGAGAGACATCATGTCGAAATCATCGACAGCGGGAGAATCTTTTTAGTTTTCTGTCACGTATTAGTATATCATGCAGATCATGGAGAAAAGAAAGACCATTACTGTTTCCCCGGAACTTCACCAAAGAATTGTTAAGCTTCGCAGAGGGAACCAGACGTTTGGCGATGTTGTTGAAGCGGCAGTTGCGGCGCTGGAGGAGGAAAACGGTGCTGCAAATGTCCCGCGGTTTGAGGATTTGAATCTTGATGAGCACGTGAAAGAGGCAGAAGAGGCGGAGAAAAACTTTGAAGAAAATTACGTGAGTCTTGAGAATGTTTTAAGGGAGTATGAGAGAAAGCATGGGAAGGTTTGATGTTCTCTGTTTTTCTGAAGGTGGAAGCGAGAGATGCACTGACCAATTTAGGGGAAAAGGATTTCAATTTGTGTAATTCAGCTATTTGCGCTCTTGCGGTAAATCCATATCCGGGAACAGGGGGAGATAAGGAGAAGCTGGAAGGATATCCAAATAGGTATCGTCTGCATATCAGTCGTTCGTATACGGCAATTTACAAGATAGATAAGACAACAAAACGGGTGTGCGTTTCATTCTTCGGGACTATCAATAAGGGACATAAAGAATACTAAAGCCGGATGCTGACTACTTTTTATTTTTATGAGCGTCCAGCAGCGCGTTCAGCACACTTTCCATAAACATAATGCCGCCTTCAATCCCTGCGGCCGGCCGCGCCGCCATAGAGATACGGCTCCGGTCAGGCGGGGTAATGCCGAAAAATGCCGCCTTTGGACATACCCCTGCCTCAAACGTTGACCCGATAACAATATCCGGTTCGGCCGCGGCAACCGCTTCACTAATCTGTGTGAAATCCGTTACCTGCTCCCGCGGCATACAGACCGGCACGTCCAATCCGAAATAGCGCACCAGCATCTCCCGTGAAAAATCGCAGTAGCTCTGCTGTGCTGCAATCACGGCCGTCGGCGGCGAATATTTTCGCAGATACTTATCGCTGTAATAAAACATCAGCTCATCTGCGTGTTCCCACGCGGCATAAAGCGCATCTGACTCTGCATACGCAAAGCGCTCTTCAATTTTTGCGACCGTATCTTTCAGATCGGGAAACAGCAGTGAGCCGAGCATCTCCCCGGTCTTTGCATTCCACGACGGATTCACCGAAACGGAAAACCCCCCTGCCCCGTTTTTGAGCTGCGCATACTCATCTGCCGCAAACGAAAGTCCGGCCGGCACCTTCATCATCGAAAGAATCCGCTGTGCTTCATGCAGATTTCCGCGTGCGAATAAATCAAGACCGCACACCCCGTCAATATTCACCCGTTCCCCATCGGTTTTGCTCACGGAAATATCAAGCGCCGCATACGCCGCTTCCGCCCCCCGCCCGGCGTTTCCAAGAAAACCGGGCGCATCAACAAACACCGCATGCGTGCCGTCAAACGCCCGTGCCAGATCCTCGCCGGTCAGTGCCGGCACACAGGTGTTTACCACCGCCACCGGCCGCCCGGCTGCTTCAAGAGATGCCACCACCTCATGCAGCCGGTCAACCGTTCCAAACACAATCTCCGATTCAAGAAGATATGTGGAGAATAAAGGAACCTTCAGCAGCGATCGCGGATAATAGTAACAGCCCGACGAGCCGTGAATCACCACCGCAAGGCCGCGAAAACCTGAAAGAACAGCACATGCCCCGGTCATTGCACACGGCCAGACCGGATTTTCCAGACACCCGCTCATTTCCGTGCCTCCCTTCGCCAGAGATACAGCATCTTCATCGTTCCCGACAGCCCGACCGGCAGATAAAAGGGCAGTTTTACCTGCATCCCGCCGGCCGCCTCAGAAATATTCAGCCGCGCCATCGCCTCGCGGGCGACCGCATGCGTGCCGGAAAACGGTTCAACGCCCAGCGCAATCGTCGTGCCGGCCAGCTCATCAAACGCATGCAGCATTTGCGCCTGATACGCTTTTTCCGCATCAACCGCGGCATCGATTTGTTCTGCCGGCAGTCCGCACGCAGCACCGCAGGCTCTAAGAAACGTAATGCAGCCGTCAAGCCCGCGGGGAAATTCAGAGACATATGGTTTATTCAGCCGCCGTGCAATTTCCTCTCCT
>CAZAWD010000141.1:0-3571 GCA_964488725.1 uncultured Methanomicrobiales archaeon
TTCATATAAATCCCGCTACCTTAAATCTCCGTAATACAAAATAGTATACCATTATGATATGGCAGCCGGTAGAGGCAGAGACATGGATAGCCCAGCGTCGCGGGTCATTAAGCGATGTGAAAGAGATTGTTTCCGGCATCATTGAAGATGTCAGAGAAAACGGAGATGCCGCGCTTTTTGCACTTACCGAAAAGTTCGATAAACAGAACCTGACATCTCTTGCTATTTCGCAGGAGCAAATCGATGCGGCCTATGATGAAGTTGATCCGGCACTTGTTCAGGCATTAATTGAGGCGGAAAGCCGCATTACTGCCTTTCACGAGTTACAGAAACCAAAAGAACTCTGGCTGGAAGAGACGGAGCCCGGTATCACGCTCGGGGTTAAAACAACGCCGCTTGAGCGTATCGGTGCATACATTCCGGGCGGCAGGGCGGCCTATCCGTCAACGGTTCTGATGACTACTGTTGCCGCGCGGGTGGCGGGGGTAAAAGAGATTGTGCTCTGTACGCCGCCGCCGGTAAATCCTCTGACTCTGGTGGCTCTTGATATCGCCGGCGTTACCGAGGCGTATCAGGTGGGTGGTGCCCAGGCAATTGCAGCGATGGCTATCGGGACTGAAACGATCAGACCGGTTTTAAAGATTGTCGGGCCGGGAAATGTTTTTGTTACGCAGGCAAAGATGATGCTGCGTGAGTATGCCGAGATCGATTTCCCTGCCGGACCAAGTGAGATCGGTGTCATTGCAGACGAGAGTGCAAACCCGGCATATATTGCCGCTGATATTCTGGCTCAGGCGGAGCATGACCCTAATTCGGCCTGTATTCTGATAACGTCCGGCGCTTCTCTCGCCCGCGCTGTCGGTGAGGAGATTAAAAAACAGGGGGCCTCTGCGCCGCGCATAGAAATTATCGAAAAAGCCCTTGCGCACTCCGGGTATATAGTAACTTCCACGCCGGCCGAAGCAGCGCGGCTTATGGATAGAATCGCGCCGGAACATCTCTCTATACAGACGTCTGACCCGCTGGCAACACTTGCCGCCATTCACAACGCGGGATCTATTTTTATCGGGCCGTTTACCCCTGTTGCGTGCGGCGATTACGCATCCGGGACTAATCACGTGCTTCCCACCGCGGGGTATGCAAAGAGTTATTCTGCACTGGATGTTACTCATTTCATGAAACGCTCGCAGGTTCAGATGGTTACGCGGGAGGGGCTGGAAAGTATCCGTGAAACTATAGAAAACCTCGCGCACGCCGAAGGTCTCACCGCTCATGCCGAATCGGTCAGGATACGGAAATTCTGAGGGGATACCCTCATCTGTTTTATATCTCCCATACTATTATACGTATAAAATAAATGGTATTGATCCATAATCTGGAAAATGTTAACTAAAAATAGTTTTCATCATCCCGTCTCTAAAACGCGCTATACTCCACGAATTACATTCCGTATAATTTAAATAGGTTCTGAACCAAATTGAAAATAACGCATCTGGTATTGAATTTGTATTTGATACCTGGTGTGAGGTGTTATCAATGGTCACATTTAGCCCGGCGCAGGTTTGCGTCAAAATTGGAACTGCCGGCAAAGGCAAGTGCAGTCTAGCACCCTTTAACATGCTGGTACGTGCGTTCCATGCAGGAGCGTACATCGCAATGGGTGCGGCTCTCGCAACCGTCGGATCAACCGGTGTCGCTGCTGTTCTCGGAGCAGGTATTGGACAGATTGTCTTAGGTTCTCTTTTCCCGATCGGTTTAATTCTCGTTGTTTTAACTGGTGCAGAACTCTTTACCGGTGACGCAATGTTTGCCCCGATGTCAATGCTTCAGGGTCACATCGGATTCGGAAAACTGGTCTATCTCTGGGTTGTCGTATATATCGGTAACCTTATTGGTTCAATCTTTATGGCACTTCTCGTGTCCTACGGTCCGTATACCGCGTGGGATGCAGCAGGTGTTGCAACAATTACTGCGTTTGGTACTCGTGCAATCGGTATTGCAACCGCAAAAGTATCCTACACCGGAGCAATGGGTTTCCTCTCCTGCTTCTTCAAAGGTATCCTTTGTAACTGGCTCGTCTGCCTGGCTCTCTTCCTCGGCCTTGCAGCAGATGAAGTCATCTCCAAGATGGTCGCGGTCTGGTTCCCGATCATGGCTTTCGTTACCGCAGGTTTCGAACACTGTGTTGCAAACATGTATTTCATCCCGGCAGGTATCATCACCAATATGATTACCGGCGGAGCAGATATTGCGAACCTTAACTGGATCGGAATGTGGACAAACAACATTATCTGGGCAACCCTCGGTAACATTGTCGGTGCTGTTGTCTTCATGGCAATTGTCTACTATCTCTGCTACAAGTCAGAAATCTGCGCACTGTGCAAAGCAAACTAATCAAAAGGCAGTGAGGTATACAACCTCCCGCCTCAATTTTTTTTAATGTACTATTTCTTTTCCCGGCGTTGGTTACGTGTGCGGACAATTTATTTTTAAACTTGAAACACCAACGTATATGCCACATGTCTGAAAGCTACTCATGTGGTACCTCCCTCAAACCCTTGCTGGGATGTACCGTAGGCCAACTTCTGAACAGCATTGCGGCTAACCATCCTCGCAATGATGCGCTAGTAGCCTTTCAGCAGAACCCTTACAGCAAACCAATGCTTTCTTCCATCTATCACAGTCATGAAGGACTGGTATCGGATGAGCCGAACAGCTACCGTGAGCCGTCAGTAATTTCCTCTGCCAAAAAGGGTTCGGATATCCTCCGCTATACATGGTCAGAGTTCATAGCTGAGGTAAACTCCCTTGCCAAAGGGTTGATGATGCTGGGCGTTGAACGCGGCACCCGTGTTGCCATCTGGGCAATGAACTATGCCGAATGGATACTTGTACAGTTTGCAACCGCAAAAATCGGCGCGGTAATGGTTAACATCAACCCGTCATACCGCACGTTTGAACTGGAGTATGCACTCAGGCAGTCTGAGGTTGATACCCTGATTTTGCAGGGAAAATTCAAGACATCCGATTATGTCGGTATGTTCTACGAAGCATGCCCGGAAGCATTTGAGTCACGCCCGGGAAATATCCGTTCCGAGAAGTTTCCGTATCTGCGCAACGTTGTATTCATGGGGGAAATCATCTACAACGGTATGTACCGCTGGAGTGAACTCATTGATATGGGTAAGATGATAGCCGATGATGAACTTGCCGAGCGGGAGGATTCCGTTGAGTTTGATGATGCGCTGAATATCCAGTATACTTCCGGGACGACGGGGTATCCGAAAGGAGTGGTGCTGTCACACCACTCGGTCTTAAACAACGGGCTGATTATCGGCGACGGTATGGGATTTACCGAGAAGGATAAACTCTGTATTCCGGTTCCGTTTTATCATTGTTTCGGCATGGTTCTCTCGAATATGGCCTGCGTAACACACGCAGCGACGATGGTAATTCCCTGTGCTGCGTTTGATCCCGAAGCAGTGCTGCATGCAATTGAAACCGAAAAATGCACCGCGGTTCACGGCGTGCCGACGATGTTTATTGCCGAACTGGAACATCCCAACTTCGG
>CAZAWD010000142.1:0-3499 GCA_964488725.1 uncultured Methanomicrobiales archaeon
ATCTCACAATCCGAAACCCACTCAAACCCCGTAATAATCATCGCACCAATAACATGCGGCGTATACTCTGCAATAATCTCTTCATTCCCGATACCATTTTGCAGACTCACTACCTCAGCCTCCCCGAACACCTCATGAAACTCCTCACAAATATCCCGCGTTGCCGCCGCCTTCGTTGCAATAATAATATAATCCCACGGACCTGCCGGCGGTTTCGTCCCCACATTCAGTGCACATACCTTCTCACCCCACACCCCGCGCATCGTAAACATATTTTGTTCAATCGCCGTCACACACCGCTTGCGCGCAACTGCAAAAACCTCAGCATGTTCCGACAACTTCGCCGCAACCGAAAGACCGACCGCACCGGCACCAAGAATCAACACTCGCATAAGTCTTAACAAATTTGTTCTCACAGACAATAAAACACATGGTAACGAAAAACCCCTCCTCTTTCTTTCCGCCTCTCCATCCGTATCTATACAAAAATAACACTTTAACAATCTATTGTATAATTAAATTAAAATAAATATACAAAAAAGACCAAACGATTCATTACCTTTGACAACCCACCTACATGTATGCAGAAAAAATATCTCTTCATACCTGCCGCACTCATCCTCTGTGCTGCGGTTATTCTCTCTGCCGGCTGTGTCTCACAGACCGACAGCACCAACGCATCCGTCGAACTCCTCTACGCCGGTGCCGGCACCATGCCGTCTCTCCTCAACTCCGGAGAAGTTGACGGCTACATCGCATGGCAGCCTTTCGTTGCCGTTGCACAGGAAGCAAAAATCGGCAAAGTAATCTCCTACTCCGAAAACCTTCCGCCGAAAGGAATGTGGACCAACCACACCTGCTGCGTCTTTGGTGCCAACACTGAAGCCCTCAAAAACAGCGACGTCAGTGCAAGCCTTACTGCTCTCATGACGCTTGGCAACAACTACATCACGGCCAACCCGGAAAAAGCATCCGTCCTCACCGCCGACTGGCTCTTTGCCAGCCAGAACATGACCTACGGCCCGGTAACTGTCAGCTCCGTTGACGTCATGAAAGCTTCAATTCCGACCATCCGGTTCTCCAGCGAAGTCACCGACCAGTGGATTGCAAGCAACGAAGAATTCGTCAAATCCCAGCGCACTCTCGGTCTCATCACTGCCAAACTCGCTAACACCACCAGCGACGAAACCAAAGCCCTGCTCTTTGACTTCGGCCCCTATGACTCGGCCGTTGCCCAGATAACCTCCGGAACCTTCACGACTCCGGCAGCAACCGGCAAAATCTCCATCGGCTACCTGCCAAGTGACCACGACGCGCCGCTCTTCGTCCTCTTAAAAGACTGGACCTACTTCCGTGACACCTACAACTGCTACTTAAAACCTGTAGAAGAAAAACCCGGCAAAATCTCAGACGCCGAACTCTACATCAACGGCCAGAAAATTGCCGACATCGCACTTGTTGAAGGAAGTGCCGGTCCTCAGCTCATGACCCTGCTCCAGCAGAACCAGATCCAGTACGCTGTTGCCGGCACCCCGCCTTACGTCAGTGCCATCGACAAAAGCAGCGGATCAATGAGCGTCAAAATTCTCGCGCCCATCATGATGAACGGTTCTGGCCTCGTCGTCTCCGCATCATCTCCGGCAAACGACTGGACAGGATTCGTTGACTGGGTTAAAACCCGCAGCGCCGAAGGAAAGACCGTTGTCCTCGCTGACCCCCAGCGGGGATCTATTCAGGACGTCCAGCTCAAAGCCGCCCTTGAATCCGCCGGTATTACCTACACGGTAAAATCAGCATAATTTTTTCTTTTTTTTTCGCCTGAAAATTTCCCTCCTCCAAACCCGCACATTTGATTAGGATTCAGCCCGCATATACTAAAGCAAACAATACACGAAAGGTGCGCGGCAAAAAAATGAAATGGTACATCAAACTCATTCTCCCAATCCTCGCGGTCATCATATGGGAAATAGTAGCAATACTCCTGAACAACTCCTATATCCTCCCCCGGGTGGAAGAAGTCTTTGCTGTATTCCTTACACCGTTTGCCGACATCTACGGCAGCGGCAGTCTGCTCAGCAACGCATGGGTCAGCATTGTGCGGGTCGGCATCGGCTTTATCATCGCCTGTCTCATCGCCGTTCCCCTTGGTATCATCCTCGGCAGTAACCCTCTCTGGGAAAACATCGCCGACGGCCTCATCCAGATTCTCCGTCCCATCCCGCCCATGGCATGGGTTCCGCTCTCCCTTGCCTGGTTTGGCATCGGTATGACCTCAATCGTTTTCATTATTGTCATCGGCTGTATCTTCCCGATCCTTGTCAACACCATTGACGGCGTCACGCGGGTCCGCAAAAGCTGGGTGGAAACCGCCCGCATCTATCAGGCAAACGGCCGGCAGGTCCTCACCAAAGTAATCTTACCGGCCGCCGGCCCGGCCATCTGGAACGGTCTTCGTATCGGGTTTGGCATCGCATGGATGAGCGTCGTTGCCGCAGAAATGATGCCGGGCGCTGTGTCGGGCCTTGGATATCTTATCATGTACACTTACAGCACCGGGCAGGTCCAGATCATCATCGCCGGCATGATTGCCATTGGTATCATCGGCATTGTCTTTGATCTGTTCTTCCGTCTCGTTCAGAAGCGTAAATTCGCATGGGAGGTGCTTGACAAATGACCGACTGGGATAAAATCTGGGTCAAAGTTGACCACGCAACCAAACAGTTCGTATCAAAGAAAGGAACTGTAACCGCTCTTGAAGACATCAACCTTGAAATCCGTGACGGCGAGTTCGTCTGCCTCCTCGGTCCCTCGGGCTGCGGCAAGACCACCCTGCTTCGCATGATAGGCGGGCTTGACGTCCCGACCAGCGGCACCGTTGAAATAGACGGCAGAATCGTCGACGGCCCGTCACCTAAGATGACCATGGTCTTTCAGGAATACTCTCTGTATCCCTGGCGAACCATCGCCTCCAACGTCGGGTTTGGTCTGGAAATGATGGGCGTTCCCAAAGACGAACGTGAACGGGCGGTCATGAGCCATCTGGAACTCGTCGGACTACAGGACTTTGCCAACAGCTACCCGTATGAACTCTCCGGCGGCATGCGTCAGCGTGCGGCGGTTGCCCGTGCTCTCGCAAGCGAACCGGCTGTCATGCTCATGGACGAACCATTTGGCGCGCTTGATGCCCAGACCCGCAATAAAATGCAGCGTGAACTGCTCGCACTCTGGGAAAAAATGAAACGCACTATCCTCTTTGTCACGCACAGCGTCGACGAAGCAGTCTATCTTGCGGATAAAATTGTCATCCTTACCCCGCGTCCGGGCAGAATCCATGAAATTTATGAAAACCCTCTTCCCCGCCCGCGGGAACGGACGAGTGTTGAGTTTGCCAACCTCCGCAAAAAAATTCTTGCGGTTATTGAAGAGTTGGAGCAGGAGAATACGAACCTTTAATACGATCCCCGCCCAACCTGATTTGCACATTTAGAGAGCTAGGAGT
>CAZAWD010000143.1:0-3462 GCA_964488725.1 uncultured Methanomicrobiales archaeon
CTTTCCCTTAGGAATATAACACCTGCGCGCACACAAGCCGCATATATTCTTCTCATCGAAAAAACGGGCCTGCATAAAAAAGTATTAGGAATTTATTCAGTCTTCTCTTCAGCGGCTTCTGCTTCTACTGCTTCCGGCTGCTCGGGGATCTTCGGGCGCGGGAACGACTCAACGAACTTAACGCTCTCGATTGCCGGGAACAGCTCTAATGCTTCCTGCATAATCATATACTGGGTCATAAACCAGTTCTGATTGTACATTGCCATCATTGCCGGAACTTCAATGGATACAAAGTTCTCGTGCTTGGTGCCGATCTTCATCTCACGGTTGGTAAGCAGTTTAATCATGCCGGCAAGACACTCTGCCGGGTCTTCGACAATGCTCTCGATAGTATAGGTGTACTCGATCGTCTGGCCGGCGAGCGGGTGGTTGAAATCAACAACATATCTGCTGCCGACTTTATTGACAACATTACCCTCGCGGCCTTCAATAACGACACGCTCGAACATCTCGGGTTTGTGATCGAAAGCCTTCTTGTCGACTGCTTTCATCTCATCTGCCTTGTGCTCGCCGAATGCTTTCTCCGGGGGGATGGTCAGCTGGTATTCAACACCGACTTCTTTACCGTTTGACAGGTCTTCATCGAAGCCTGCAAGAAGGTGCTTGCCGCCGACTTTAACAATGGCCGGGCCGTAGGTATAGCCCTCACGGAAGATTTTTCCGTTCTTTGCAGCCTCAGCATCAGTTGTATCGAACGGAACGCCGTTCACTGAGCCGGTATAGTTGATTTTGATATATGTGCCGTTTTCAATAGCCATACGAATTCCTTATTATATGAGCGTTCATACCTTAAAGATAATTTGTATCGGTGTCCGCCGGGACCTGACAGCGTCGCAGGCAATGGCATCCTCTTATAACTATAAACAACCAATACATCACACATGATTAATGTAGGTGTACTTGGCGCAACCGGTGCTGTCGGTCAGCGGTTTGTACAGTTGCTTGCAAACCATCCGTGGTTTAACCTGACAACCCTTACGGCTTCCGAGCGCTCTGCCGGAAAACCATACGGCAGTGTTGTCAACTGGCGGCTTGACTCTCCGTTTCCCGAAAGTGCGGGTGAACTGATAGTTTCAGCAACGACCGTCGATGCGGTCCGTGACTGTGATCTTGTATTTTCAGCTCTGCCGGCTGATATTGCAGGTAAACTGGAAACCGATATTGCGGATGCGGGAATAGGGGTTTGTAGTAATGCAAGTTCCCATCGTATGGAAGATGATGTGCCGCTGTTAATTGCCGAGGTAAACCCTGAGCATGCTGCGTTAATTGATGTCCAGCGTAAAAAAGGACGGGACGGATTTATTGTGACGAATCCGAACTGTTCAACGATTATGCTGGCAACCGCGCTTGCTCCGCTCAGAAGTTTTCCGTTTACTTCTATTAACGTCGCAACAATGCAGGCCATTTCCGGTGCAGGGTTTGAAGGAGTGCCGGCGTTTAGTATCTATGATAATGTAATTCCGTTTATTAGCGGGGAAGAGGAAAAAATGGCGCGGGAAGCAAATAAAATACTTGGTACCTGCGAGAACGGCCGCATTGTCGGTGCGCCGTTTAATGTGTCGGCTTCCTGCAACCGTGTTCCGGTGATCGACGGTCATACTCTGAATATCTGGATTGATATTAAAGCGTCGCCGCAGGAGGTTATCGAGGCCTTTAAATCATGGCGTCCTCCGTTTTCCGGCCTGCCGACCCAGCCGGACAAATCCGTTCTGTATCTTGAGCAGGACAACCGGCCGCAGCCGCGCCTTGACAGAAACCGCGGGAACTCGATGACGGTATCTGTTGGCCGGGTCCGGGAAGGTATCAGGTTTGTTGCGATGGGTCACAATACGATTCGCGGTGCGGCGGGAGCGTCGGTTCTGAACGCTGAACTTCTTCACACAATGAAATATATCTAAGCGCGACTAATAAGACAGGATAATCATGGACGATACTGACAATCTGGTGTTAATTGGAACTAAACCGGTGATGAATTACGTTTTGGCAGTGGTAACACAGTTCAACGCCGGTGTTTCCGAGGTCCGCATTAAAGCACGCGGGAAGACTATTGTCCGCGCGGTTGACACCGCGGAGATTGTGACACACCAGTTTTTATCAAATCTCGTCAAAAAAGAGATTTCCATATCAACCGACGAGGTCGAGACTGACAGCGGGACGGTTCGTATCTCGGCAATTGAAATTGTTCTGGCGAAGTTGTAGGAGATTTCTCTTTTTTTGGTGTGTTGGTCGAAAGGCCGGTTATGTGTATGGTGATACCTGCTGCTGTCTGGATTCTGATAGTTGTTTTTGCGGCAATTATCATACGGCGCGTTGGCCGTGTTCATCTTCCCATATGGGCGATTATGGCCGCGGGTGCGGTGTGTGCTCTTGTTTTGCAGACGATATCACTGGAAGATGCATTTTTTTCAATTCAGTTTGATGTTCTTGTTTTTTTGTTTGGGATGTTTGTGTTTGGTGCGGCACTGGATGTTTCAGGGGTGCTGCGTAAAACAGCGGTCCGGAGTATGACGCATGCCCGGACGAAACGGCAGGTGGTATGTGTATTTATGGCAGTGACGGCGTGTGCCTCTGCTTTTTTCATGAATGATACGGTGGCGATTATAGGTACGCCGATTGCATTGTTTTGTGCGCGAAGATATGATATCCCGGCAAAGAAACTGCTTCTTGCTCTGTGTTTTGCGGTAACGTTCGGCAGCGCGGTTACGCCTATCGGAAACCCGCAGAATCTGATGCTGGCAATGTCGGGAGGTGTGCCTGCGGCGTTTATTTCGTATGCGGTGTATCTTCTGGTGCCTTCGGCGATAGGTCTGGCGGGCGCGTTCTGGCTGCTTGTCCGGGGGATGCAGGACGGGCCGGTGGTTTTGGCACGCATAGATGATGATGCCGCACCAGACGATCACCGCCTTGTTGTGCTGTGCGGTGTTTCAGTTACGCTGGCGGCGGCGGCGGTTGTAATGCGGATTATTCTTTCGTTTTTTAATATTGAACTTTCGTTTCTCGTGATAGCAGCAGGCGCTGCATTGCCGCTTCTTCTCTGTTCCCGACGAAGGGGTGAGCTGATGCGGAGGGTGGATTATACCACACTGATATTTTTTGCATCAATGTTTATTTTGATGGCCGCGGTATGGAACAGCGGATTTATTCAGCAGCTGCTGCCGGTCTCGTTGTCATCGTCGCCGGTTGAGATGGTGGCAGCAGGAGCGCTGGTGTCTCAGGCGGTTTCAAACGTGCCGTTTGTATTAATGGTTCTTCCGATGCTGGAAGCAGCCGCAGCAGATGTGGCTGTGTATATGGCGGCAGCGGCCGGGTGTGCGGCTGCCGGAACGCTTACTATTCTCGGGGCGGCATCAACGATAATTGTAATTCAGAAGGCAGAGGAGGAAGGTGAAACGATTACGTTTT
>CAZAWD010000144.1:0-220 GCA_964488725.1 uncultured Methanomicrobiales archaeon
CAATATCTTTCATACAGGCAATATCCGACGACTGACACATGAAACATCCTATCCGGTCAAGCCCCAGTTCATAGAGCGGATTATACGGTGCTCCCTCGCGGAAGAGATAGAGCCAGTCATGCATGGCGGTCCAGTGCTGAATCGGTGCGGCGGAAATCTGGCAGGGGACATTTTTATTGCGCCATACCCGCGGGCTCTGCATACGTTTTGCCGATTCAAA
>CAZAWD010000144.1:230-3445 GCA_964488725.1 uncultured Methanomicrobiales archaeon
GAATGACACGGCTTCGCCCCACTGATTTTCAATGAGGGTTTTTACCGGTGAAAGTTTACACGCCTTACAGCACCAGCGGTAATCCACTGCCGGCGGACCATTAGTTTCAAACCCGGTCCAGAACCCTGCCGCTCCGCTTTCAGTAATACATTTCAGCCCGTATTGTTCCGAAACGATGCGTACATTTTCCAGCGTCTCCGGAAACTCAAGGCCGGTATCAGCAAAAATCATCGGCAGTTTCAGCCCTGCTTTCAGTGTTATAAGCAGCGTTACCAGACTGTCTTTCCCGCCGGAGTATGACACAGTCGGCGTAACGCCCGGATTCTTGGCGATAACGTCATGAATGAACTCAATTGATTTACGTTCATACAGATTCAGAATCTCCTCGTTGGCGGCAATTGCTTCCTCCCACGTTGAGGGGGCGGTATCCACCTGAGGCTTCTGGGTCCGTCTCGTTCTGACCAGCTGACCGCGACCGGCACCAGCTGCTTCGGCAGCTGACATTTTCGCCCGGCCGACCGCAACGCAGTCTCCTTCTTCATCATACACAAACACACTGTCGCCGACCTCAATTTCTGGCGACACTGAAATAACTCCCGGCATTAAAACACTGCTGCCGTCCCGGATAAACCCGGCCGCTTCATTTGTCACCCGGACAACCCGTTTTTCCGGCCTGATGAACGCCGCGGCAGCCTCGCGCGGCAGCACTTCCCAGCGTGCCTCCGCCGGAATATAGCGGATAGCACAGACAACCGCACCGCCGAGAATAATTTCTTCCATGCGGTCTTCGTCGGGAACCTTGTTTAGAATTGCAATCTGATTGTCAGGAATCAGCGCAACGCCGAACTGTTCGGCAAAGAGCCGGTTCACCAGATCTCGGTCACGCCGGAATGCAGGGCGGACGTCACCCGGCGGCGTAACTGAAACCGGCCGGGTTTTTTCACCGCAGGCACATACCCGCCCCATCACCGGCGCATGACAGCGGTCGCACCAGTAAAAAGGAACCGGTGCAAGGAACGGGGAATTTTTTGAATTCTTTAGAGGTTTCATCGTTTCATTCCAGCAGGAGCATCATGATAGTGGCCATGGGAGAATCAAGTACACATCCGCCATTTACCGGCGTGCATGAGAGAACACCCAGCTCCCACCCGGCCGCCTTGCAGGTTGCATACACATCGATACCTGCTGCCTCCATACTCGGCCGCATTTTTTTACGGACCCGGCAGTCGGAATCAACAGCCCCGCTTTCCTTTGCGGCGCATGATTTGCACCAGCCGCACTGATGGCCGGTATATGAAAGAACCTTATAGAATCCGTCGGCAAATGCCGTTTTTTCAACTTCATACATAACGTCCTGTACAAATCTTGTCAATTCACGGGAAACCAGACGTTCGGGAGTGGTCTCTGCTATATCGCCGTCGAAGCGGATAAGCAGTGCAGTCGTAAATTCAGTCAGGAGCTTGGCGGTCTCGGCCGGGGTCGGTGTGTAGGGCGGACAGCCGAACCGGCGGCCGTAACCCTGACAGCCGAACCGGCATTTCATCCGCACCCATTCGGCAGTAACAACCGATGATGCAGGAATGACACGTGCATCCCCGCCTTTTTCACGGACATAGGCAATCAGTTTATCTGTTTCATTTCTGGTGATATCAGGTAGTTCCATCTTATTTTCTCCTGCGGACTGCTTCATCGATAATCTGACTGCTGGACGTAAATTTTGAACCGGTGTATGCACCAATCCGCACGACGTCAGCAGAGATTCCGCGCAGTTCCATCTCATGCTTTAATTTATTCTCATCAAAATACTGGTTGAAACCAAGGGTAACTATTGCGGGGTCGATTTCAAGAATCGGTTTATACATATCCCGGGTATCTCCCAGAACCGCATGGTCAACACATTTGAGGCTCTTGATCATCTTGAGCCTTTGATCCTCGGAGACAATCGGCGCGGGTTTATGATGAACATTATTTTCCCGCGCGACGATAACCCAGAGTTCGTCGCCGAGTTTTCGTGATTCGGAGAGGAAGTAGACATGCCCCGGATGGAGGATGTCAAAGGTGCCGGTTGCAACAATACGTTTCATAGTTCTACAATATCCAGATGTTTGGGATTGCCCGCGCGGTCATATGCTTTCCATGCTGTTTCATCAAACGGCTGGCCGACAATAATGTGAATCTGTCCCGTCTCGGCAAACGTCGAGAGATCAGCATCAGACGGTTCAATACAGCCGGAAGGGTGGCTGTGTGCCGTGCCGGCGATGGTCATGCCAAGCGGGATCATATCCATAAATATTGATGCGGTGGAATCAGTGACCCGCGTTCCTGCAATCGGGTAGACAACATTGATAATGCCGTCTTCCATTCCAAGCATTACTATGTATTCGTTTGGAACGGATGATTTACCCATCTCAAGAAGAAGGTGAAGGGTTTCTCGGTCGATAGCACGGGCACGCATTGCAGTTAGGTATATTGGCAGGGAAGAGAGATAATAATTGACATTACAATGGACGTGATTTCTTTTGACGGTGAGAAGATTCCAGTTGAGATCATCTATTCACCGAAGCGCCGGACAATTGGACTATCCGTAAAATCGAGGGGCGAGGTGGTTGTTCGTGCGCCGGCCTATGCCGGACATGATGAAATTATGGCGATTGTACAGGAAAAAGCGGCATGGATAGCAAAGCACCGGCAGAGGATTCTTTCCCGCCCGGTGGTTGTCAGGCAGTATGCTGATGGCGATACAATTTCATTTATGGGTCGTGAGCTGACCATACGGCGCGTTGCGGGTCCTGCACTTCGCGCCGGGTTTGATGGTTCGTTTCTTAATCTGATGGTGCCCCCGCTGCCCGATGACGATATTTCGTCAGCGTGCCGTGACGTAGTGAGTTTGTTATATCAGCGTGCCGGTGTGCCGGCGTTATCAGGGATAGTTGAGCGGTATGCAAAAGCAGCAGGGGTTGCGACTCCGGCACTTCGCGTTCGTCAACAAAAAGAGAAATGGGGATGCTGCACACCAAAAAACGGGATTATTATTAATGCGCGTGTTCTTCTTGCCCCCCGGTTTGTTGTTGAGTATCTGGTGGTGCATGAAATCTCGCATCTGCGATTTCGTCACCATCAACAAAGTTTCTGGGACGAAGTCGAACGACTCATGCCGGAGTTTCGTGCGGCTGAGCGGATGCTGAAGGAGTGCGGGCATGAATGGGTGTTCTGAT
>CAZAWD010000145.1:0-3443 GCA_964488725.1 uncultured Methanomicrobiales archaeon
GATGACAGTAACCGATTCTATCTACGGTTACGACACGATGATGATAATAGCGCAGGTTATCAGAGATTATGGCTACTCGGCAAAGAACATAAAAAAAGGACTGGATAGTGTCCGTTATATTGGTTTGACCGGTGCAATAGTTTTTGATAAAAACGGCGACCGGTATCCGTCGTATGATGTCATAGAACTTAGAGACGGCACCTGGGTGACGCTGAAATGGAGTGAGGTGTTAACGTTTGAAAGTTCATCTTCATCCGAAGGCCACCACTGATTTGTATCGCCCTCCCGCGATATCTGTTTCAAAACTATCAAGTAGTATTCAGTCTAAAATAATAGTATGGCAATTACGTTAGATTCAACTATCGCCGACCTCCTTCGCGAGAAACCAGAAAGCGCAGCAATCCTTCAGAGCTTTGGCATGGGTTGCCTGGGATGCGCTATTGCAAACAATGAGACTATCCGCGAAGCTGCAATGGTTCATTCTATCCCCTTAGATGAACTTGCAAAGAAACTCGGACTCTGATATTTTATTTTTTTTCATAGGCCCGCCGCATAGGCAAGGGCAGGGACGACGACGGCCGCGGCAACTATGGCGGCTGCCGCAGCCCTGATTATATCACTTTTCTCAACATCAAACAACGGACAAAAAGTTCCGCCGCCCGTGTATCCGCGGCGGGCGAGCAGGCGGGAAGAGAGATCTGCCCGCCGCAGTGCAAGCATGAAGATGCAAAACGCAAAGGACGCAAATGTGCGGGCCGTGAGTTTTTTTCCTTTGAGTCTGAGTGAACGCATAAATCCGGCGGCGTCTGTTTTCAGTTCGGTCAGCTGGGACGCGGCAAAATCTGCTGCAAGCCCCATATCAAACCCGATTCCGTTTCCAAACAGCCATACAAAAAACGAACAGAATTCGCCGGGCTGATAGGTCGTGCCGAACCAGAGGGCAAGGAGCAGAAGAACAGATATCTGAAACCCGTAGATGAGTCCGGCGCTAAGCGTGCCCGATGAAATCATAATTATTACTGACGGAAACAGACAGATGAGTATACATATACCTATAATTTTGCGAAGTGAAACGGCTGCAACTGTTTTTTTCGCAGCAAACACCAGCCACCAGACAAAAGTCAGGGCGGCACCGGCAGGCGCGGTAAACGAAACAATCGACAAGACACATAACGTCAGCAGCCTCAGGCGGATATCCGACACAGCCTGCCTCCTGCTATTTTCCATTCGGTGCATGGAGCGTTGGGTGGTTCATGCGAAAAAAGAATAGTGATGCCCGCTCTTTTTTTCAACAGAGTAGTAAGCTGTTCTTTTGCCGCGCTGTCAAGAGATGCATACGGTTCATCAAGAATCAGGGTTTGCGAATCAGCGGCAAGAATACAGGCAAGAAGGAGACGTTTAAGTTCTCCGCGCGAAAGAGTGAACGGGTCGCGGCAGAGAAGAGCGGGCGTCACGCAAAAGAGAATAAATGACTCTTCGGTTCCGGCAACTCCCCATGACTCAATCTCTTTTTGAACGGTTGATGCGGTTAGATGATACTCAACAAACTGCATGAGAAGAGAGGACCCGCCGCTGCCGCTGACATTTCCCGCCGCCGGCTGTTCAACTCCGGCGAGAACATGGGCGAGTGATGATTTGCCGCACCCTATCCTCCCGCTGATGCAGTGAATACCTGCTGAAAATTCAGCGGAGACCGTCAGCGTGAACGCTTCCCGGATAATCGTGCAGTCAGCCGTCAGTGTCACAGACACACCTCGAAGTCGGCCGAAGAGATAACCTGCGGGCTGTGTGAGGACCAGATAATATAAGGTATGTTCCGGCCCCTTACCACACGAATGAGATCTGCAGTTGTTTCGGGGTCAAGATGCGAGTCAGGTTCGTCCAGTACCAGAAGCAGCGGGCTGCCCGCGGCGGCTGATGCAACGCCGGTCATGATTTTTTCACCGCCGGAAAGTGTTTTACATTCACGATACAGCAGATGAGAGATGCCAAACATATCTGCAAGACGCTCTGTTTGTGTTCGGATAGCATCTTCCGGCATGCGGGCAAACCGGAGCGGGGACGCAATTTCGTCATACACGCGGCTAAAGAGCAGATGACGATCGGGAAATTCACTCACATACCCGGCAGAAATTTCCCGCGGCGCCTGACTGTCGATGCGTATTTCTCCCTGCTCCGGCAGCACGAGGCCGGAGATAAGCGACAGGAGCGTTGTTTTACCTGCACCGTTTTTCCCGCGGATAACGGTTAGTCCGGGCGGAATCAAGAGGTGCGCACATACGAGCGAACCGTACTGAAGATTTTTTATCTCAATCATGGGGCCGCTGACGGGTATTTTTCCGGAGCCTGAGCGTTACTATCTCAGCGACCACGGATTTAATAATGTCTCCGGGCAGGAACGGAATCATACAGGCCATGGCCGCATAGACAAAGCCGGTGTTGGTTGATATCTGAAACCATGCAATCCCTGCCGCATACGTAACCGCGGCAGCAAGCACCAGCCCGAGTGCGTCATAGACCGGTTTTTCCTTTGCGAAAAAAAATCCGGCAATAAACGCCATGAATATAAATCCGATGAGAAATCCGCCGGTCGGTCCGAGAAGGACACCCGGTCCGGCACTTGCGTTATGAAAAACCGGCAGGCCGAGAGCGCCGAGAAGAACATACAAGGCGGCCGGAAGAACCGCACGCTGTTTCATGACTGATGCAGCGAGAAGGACAAACAGCGTCTGAAGCGTAAACGGGACCGCAAAAAACGGAATGGAAACCCATCCGCCAAACGCAATAAGTGCGGTAAAAACCGCGGTGAAGATGAGAGTGCGCGAACGCTGTTCATTGCCGTACATTGTTAACCATATATCTTGTAACGGTTTACAATAAATAACCACCGGTCTTTTTCATCGTAGAGGGCAATAGGTAGGTATGGATACGATTGTCTTTACCCCGATAGGAGTTGTTCATTCTCCGCACAAAAATCTTGCCAACATGCCGGTCCAACCGCCGGCCGCAAAAGATTTTACCGGGAGCATTGAAATTTTTCCGGAGTATACCCCGGGCCTTGAAGATATTGAAGGATTTTCCCGTCTGATGATTTTTTATCATCTGCACAAAAGCCCGGGCCCGCTCCTTCAGGCGACGCCGTTTCTGGACGTTAAACCGCACGGCGTATTTTCAACCCGCATTCCCCGGCGGCCCAACGCGCTTGGCTTCTCCGTCGTGCGGCTTCTGGGGCGCGAAGGTACGACGTTGCAAATAGCCAATGTTGATATTCTCGATAATACACCGGTCATCGACATCAAACCATATGTTCCTTTGTTCGATGCATACCCGCATGAGCGGTATGGATGGTTTGAAGGAAAACTCGAGGATATCGAACAGGCCCGTTCCGATGAACGGTTTATGTAGTTAAATATACTTAAAACTGAAAAAATATATCTAAAGAG
>CAZAWD010000146.1:0-3400 GCA_964488725.1 uncultured Methanomicrobiales archaeon
CATATTATTTCAGCCGTGCAACCATCCGCTCTTTTTTCGCCTTTGCGGCCGCAGCTGCCCGGTCAATTCCCGCTTTCATCTCTTCGAAGTCACGACCCGGACGGTCAACCACTTTTTTCAGCGGCGTATACGGCGCTTCACGGAACTTCGGCGCAAACGGACCTTCCGTTCCATCCTTTACCAGCCGGGCGGTTCCTTCTCCGGACCGGACATAGCCGATACGCTCCATACGCACACCGGCCCCGCCGACCACCCGGATAATTTCATCGGCATATTCAGGCGGTGCAATAACCAGCAGGGCATCCAACGAGACGCCGAGATAATCAATTCCCAGCGTATCAAGCAGCTCAAGAACCCGCGGAGCTATCAGGCCGCGCAGCGGGGCGTCCTCGACAACAACCGTGCACTGTGCCGTATCGGCAATCTCGTGCACGTCGCCGCGAAGACCGCCGTTGGTGACATCGGTCATGGCGTGAATATGGAAAAACACATCTGAGTGAATCAGGCGGTCGCAGGCTTTAAGGAACTGCATATTAATAGTTTCATCAACCACGTCGGCATGTCCGGAATACAGGGCGGCCGTACAGATGGTCCCTCCGCCGGATCCTTCGGTCATCAGTAAAACATCGCCGGCGGCGGTTGCCTTGCGGGCCGTCAGATGTTCGGCAACGCCGACCACGCCGACACATCCGGTCATCCGGTCGCCCAGCACCATGTCGCCGCCGATACGAAGCGTTGAACCTGCAATCAGCGGCACGCCGAGCACGTCTGAAACGGTGGTAATCCCGGCGGTATACTCAAACAATTTTGCCACATCGCCGTCGTCGGCGATATGCACATCAGAAATCAGCCCTACGGGTCGTGCGCCCATCACATAGACATCACGCAGTGTTGCCCGGGCCGCATGAAAACCGGCAAGATAGGGAAAATCCGACAGACGCGAATGCATACCGTCAACGGTGGTAATAACATACTGCCCGCCCGCCCGCACCGCGCCGCCGTCGTCCATCTGGTCAACACCCACATCGGCAGTTGTCGTTCCGATAACATAGGCAATTTTACGGTGCGCATAAAAGTCCCCGGACCCGCGGGACCCGACGCCGAACTCGCCCATTGTCACCCCGGACGGTTCATACGCAAACAGGTCGCCGGTGAGATTTGAGGTTGTTTTTACCTCTTCAATAACCGCACGGGCAAACTCGGCAGCATATCCGGCATCACTATTTTTTATATCGAGAATCCGTTCCTGAAGCTTTTTTTCAATTTCATCTTCAGGAATATTTTTTTTCAGATTCCGGCGCACGAATCCCTCTACATCCATGCTATCTCATGAGCAGGGAAAACTCATAAAGACAGACGGTTTGTATGCGTTATCTTTTATCTGATGGAAGATAACGTATTAGCCATGACAAACAGGGATGCAGAAATGGCTTTTGCAGCCACCATCGCAGGCTCTGACCCCTCGGCGGGAGCGGGCCTGCAGGTCGATTTAAAGACGATGACCGCATGCGGTGTATGGGGGATGACCATTGTTGCAGCCCTGACTGCACAAAACGCAAACCATGTGATTGATGCGGCCAGTGTTGCGCCGAACTTTATTACCGAAGAAATTGCAGCACTGGAAGAGGATTTTGCGATAGGCTGCTATAAGACGGGGATGCTGAAAAATGCGGCTACTGTTGCAGCCGTAGCCAACGCACTTCCGGCCGGCCGCAATCTGGTGGTCGACCCGGTTCTGCTGGCAACCAAAGAGTATCGTCTGCTTGATGAAGCGGGGCAGAATGCACTGGTTTCTGAACTGCTGCCGCGAACAACGGTTGTGACGCCCAACATACCGGAAGCAACGCTCATCTCCGGCATTAAAATCACTGATGCCGAATCCATGGAACAGGCGGCCTGCTGGTTCCTTGACAACGGGGCACAGGCGGCTATCGTCAAAGGCGGTCATGCTTCGTTCCGTCTGGGAACGGATGTCTTTGTTGACCGCAAAGGAACGATGCTGGTTTCAGATGAGGTTGCCCCGTTTGTTGATGTTCATGGTTCGGGGTGCTGTTATGCCTCAGCAATTGCTGCGCATATTGCTCTTGGATATCCGGTTCGTGAAGCGGTTATGCGGGCAAAGAAGTTTGTTTCGGGAGCTATAAAATATTCATGGGAGTATGCGCCGGGTTGCCGGACGATGAACCCGTTCTGGCAGCAGCACCAGACCTATTATAAAAAATGCTGATGTGATCTTATCCATGGCAAAACGCGGACTGGAAAAATATGTTGCATACCCGTCAATTGTGTTGGGCAGTGCAGCAGGTGTGCTTACAACAGGGGTTGCAATCCCGTTTGCCCATCTCAATTATTCATTTACGATTGATATTTCCCGTGCGTTGTATGAAGGAGCAAAAACGTCGGGAAAATCTGCGTCGGTTCCGGCCGGTATCGGGGATGCATGGCTTGCCGGATATTACCGGGCGTTTATCTGCGATCCGGCACAAGACCACTTTTATCCGGCTCTTCTCACACCGTTTCGAAAAATCCGCCGTGATATGAATCTCAATAGTGACAGATATCTGGAACTGCTCAGCGCGTATGTACAATCTCTGCCGTATGATACGGCAAAAACAGCGTCAATTAATCTTGCACCCCGGTTTCCGGTAGAGACGGTGGCGGATGCAACGGGAATCTGTAGTGATAAGAGTCTGCTGCTGGCAGGAATGATGGCAGTTGAAGGGTATAAGACTGCCATTCTGCATTTTTCAAAAGAGAATCATCTGGCTGTGGGAATTTCCGTGCCTCCGGGGTTTGATTATCAGAAAACGGGGTATGCGGTTATTGAAACGACTGCTGTGTCATATATCGGAACGCTGCCGTGCGGCGAGACGACATGCACCAGCCGGCCGAAGATAATTCCTATCGGAAACGGGACAAAAACATACAGCGCGATCCGTGATACGGCAAAAATTTTTGCGATGGTTACCGAACTAAAAGAAAAGCTCAGGCCGGACGGTACGCTGGTATCTGAACTCATACGCCTGAAAAAAAGCATTGATGATCAGACCGGTGAACTCAGGGCAGCTGAAAATACAGAGCCGGCTGAACGGTGCCGGCAACGGCTTTTGCGTCTGCAAAAAACAATTCATCAGTATAATTCGCTTGCCGGAGAGTTTGAACGGGCGCAGGAACTTGCGGCATTCATTCATAAAAACCGTATGGACCGTCTGGCTGTTTCCTGCCGGTTGTCGGCCTGCGAGTAAAAAAGAAACATATATATCTGGCATCAGCATATAGTATAAGCCTGAATGACCCACCAAAAATGGTGCATCGTTCAACTTTAAACTGACAATCAAAAAATAAAATTTATAGAATAAGGGAGGACGTGACATAAAATGTTTAGGGAAATGAGAAGAAA
>CAZAWD010000147.1:0-3384 GCA_964488725.1 uncultured Methanomicrobiales archaeon
GAGCGGCGAAACACACATACACAAAAGCAGCATCGCTATTGCAACGCCGGCAATTATTCGAAAAGAACACGCACGACTCCCCTGTACTTTGTCCAGAAGGGGGGGGGCGTTTCCAGTGGAGTTTCCACCCTCTAATCCATACCATTTATTGTTCATACAAAACCTCATATCAGCAACAGCCACACCGATGGCAGTGCCCATAAACAAAATCATATTCACCTTTAAGCAATATAATACCTCCGTTGCATCACCCACCCAACCTCCCGACTCATCCACGCCGTAAAATTGTAATCGAACAAAAACGACACCGGAACACACCCATAACCCCCCGGCAACCAACCCCGTCGGCCAAAGAAAACCCGCCGCCGCCCAAAAAAAATATGCGCGTCCAAACACAGGAGGACGCCCCACTCATAAAAATATCGTATCTGTTCACCCTGACACTATGTCAGAACAAACAAATACACACAATCGTAACCTTACTCAACCACAATCGCCGGCTTAAACGGCAGTGCGGCCTTTGCCTTTGCATGATCTCCTGCATCCGCTGCCACAATCTCCACCGCCAGCCCCGACTCCTTCTCAATAAACGCCTTCGCCGCATCAAATATCGTCGCCTCATCCACTCCCTCCCCAATCGAAGCCACCAGCTCCGGCGCAAGCGAATGAACCAGCTTCACCGTCTGCAACGCTGCATCTGTTGCCGCCTTCCCCTTCGCCCGCAACTCTGCATCTGCCATCACCGTCTTCACCACATTGCGCTTATCCTCCGCCGCCGCCACAATCGCAAACACCTTATGCTTCCACTCCGGTGCAAGATACAGCGTCACCTTCTTCGCATCAATCTGCACCAGCTTAAGAATCGACTGAATATCCTCAACCGTCCGCTGCAGCAGCTCCTCGGAAACCTCCACCTGCTTATGTATCTTCGACTCATCAGCAACCGGCCAGGCGGCAAACGACACCAGCCCGGAATTACCCGTCTGCTTCCACAGCTCCTCTGCCGTATACGGAATCACCGGTGCCATCAGCCGTATCCACTCTGACATCACATCCTTCAGCACCGCCCCCGGCGCCCCATCCGCAAGCCGGCGGCGATACCACGCCAGATCAGAAACCACCCCGTTATACGCCTCCTGCAAAGCCTGCCGGGTCTGGAACAGCGTCAAACACCGCGTCGCCGCCGCAATACGCTGCTGCATCCGGGAAACAAGCCACTCATCAATCGGCGTCGTACCCGTTGCCGTCTGCGCATCTAAAACCAGCTGCCACATCCGCTCAATCTGCTTCTTAACCGACAGCACCAGCTCATTCCTCCAGTCAAAATCCTGCCACGGCTCAGCCGACCCGACCAGAAACATCCGCACCGTATCCGCTCCGAACTCATTTGCCGCATCCTCAAGCAGGAACACATTCCCCTTCGAAGACGACATCTTCATCCCGTTCAGCAGCCCCATCCCGAACACAACCATACCCTTCGGCTGCAGAGTCTCCGGGAAAATAGCCTTATGATGGAACAACTGGAACGTCAGATGATTGGAAATCAAATCCTTTGCACTAAACCGGTAATCATACGGATACCAATACATAAACTCCGCACGCAGATCGGTAACCGTTGCCTCATCAACCGGCAGCGCCGCAGGATCGCCCTCACCGAGGAAAATATAATCAAAGACCGCCGGCGTCAGCTTCTCCGGAGAAATAGCACTTATCTTATGGGAAATCGTATAATATGCCATATAGATAGTTGAATCCGACAGCGGCTCAAACAACCACTTCGGATCCCACGGCACATGCGTCCCCAGACCAACCCGGCGGGAACACGGCCACTCACGCAGCCAATCCGTCGTCCGCTCGAACTCCGCACGAACCTCCGGCGGCACCAGTTCAACCTTCGGCAGCTGCTCATGCACCTGCTGTTTCCACTCCGGATCACCGTAATTAATAAACCACTGATCATCAAGAATCTTCACATACACCCGGTTCCCGCACCGGCAGATAACCCGCTTCTGACTCATCTCATGGAAAATAATCGACCCGCGTTCATTCACAAACTCGGCCGTCACATCCTCACGGGCCTGACGAACAGACTTTCCGGCATGCACCCCGCAGTTTGCATTCAGCTTTCCTTTTGAAAACTCAGCTGTATACAACTCCTGCGTCAGCTCATCCATCCGCGGATCATCCTGATTGGGAATATGGTTTTTCTCAACAATATCCTGCGCCGGAACCGTACCGTAATTTGGCACCGTCACCAGCGGAATCGGCGTAATATCGGTATACGCACCCCGCTGCTGCAAATCACGCAGCGCAATATAATCAAACGGAGCATGAGCCGGCACACTCATCACCAGACCCGAACCCATATCAGGATCAACAAACGAAGCCGGCAGAATCGGCACTTCCGCACCCGTATACCCATTAACCGCCTTCTTATCAATCAGTTCAGTCCCCTCAAAGCGCGAAAGCTCGGTTACCGTATGCTTCTGCATCCTGAGCTTATCCGCTGCTTCCGGCGAAATAATCCACTTCTGTCCGTCAACCTCGGCTTTAATATACGTCGTCTCCGGATTCGCCCAGAGATTCGTTACGCCGAAAATAGTTTCCGGACGAAGCGTCGCACAGGGAATCTGAAACTCGCCGAACTGATACATCACAAAAACAAAGTGCATAATCTCAGCACTATCGCCTTCAAGAAGATCATGGTCCCCGACCGGCTGATCACAGTTTGGACAATACCGGACCGGATACTCGCCTTTCTGAACCTTACCCTGTCCATAGATATGGGAATACTGCCATTCAATAAACTTACTATATTGGGGAATGATCGTCGTAAACCGGCGTCTCCAGTCAATCGACAGCCCGAGCTGCTGCATAACCCGCTGATACTCATCAGCGAAATAATTAACAATCGTAATCGGATCAGTAAATTTCTCAAGAGTCTCTTCCGGCACACGATACAGCCCGCCGTAGAGCTTAAGCGTCTTCGCATCTTTTTTCGCGATACGTTTGGCAATCCCCAGAACCGGCGCACCCGTTACATGGAACGCCATCGGGAAAAGCACCTGTTTACCTCTCATCCTCCAGAAACGGGCAACCACATCCGGAATAATATACGTTCTTCCGTGTCCGACATGCATCGCACCGGACGGATACGGAAACGCCACGTTAACATAGAGCTTGTCTTTTGCCGGATCGGGATCCGACTCAAATTGCGGAATCCATTCTGCACGGATTTCAGGTTCTATTTCGCTCATTACAAGATTTTCAGTCATTTGCTGTTTTCACCTGATATGATATAGGTATTTTTAATCTACGGGACGGAGCTTCAGATCTTCGCCGGCTCCATAACGGCGCACCATTTCCATTGCGATACTTGAATTG
>CAZAWD010000148.1:0-3378 GCA_964488725.1 uncultured Methanomicrobiales archaeon
TCAATCGCACGGCCGGACTGATACTGCATATAATTCACGCCCAAAGCCGACATCGCACCGCGCTTGTTCATCGCTTCCTGAACCTCCTCGGGCAGACTGATGTTCAGGCCCGAGAACTTCATAATCTTCAGACCGTAGGTCTCCGTCTCCATCGTCAGCTTCGAAAGACACAGCTGTTCAATCTCCTGAAGATACGCCGGCATATCCAGAACGCCCATCTGCTTCTTCGACTTAAGCTCGCCCAGCGTATCATTTAAGACCGTTACAATCTGGCCTTTCAGCCATTCCACAATCTCTTCTGACTTTGTCAGTCCTTTCGTTCCCACAAACTGGGTAATCAGCAGAAGCGGATCAACTATCTTGTAGGCAAACTGCCCGAACATCCTCAGCTGAACCACGCCGAAATCCGCATCACGAAATGCCAGCGGCTGGGACGTCCCGAACTTATCCCGGAACTCGCGTTTCTGCGCCCAGAAAAACTCGCCGATCTGAACGTTACCGACCGTTGCACCCACGATATTTTTCAGAATCGGGATGTTCTGCGTCGTCAGGGCATACCGGTCCGGCCGGTCAAACACCGCCAGCGCTTTTCCGTCGCGGAAGAAGATACCATATTCATCTTCACGGACCAGCACGTTGTCGTTCCACATTACATTACGCGGCAGGCGCCACATGACGTTGTCGCCTTTATAATCCTCTACCCAGTAGAATCCCGCGCGGGCATCGGCTCCTTCAATATCCGAACCTGAACCGATGTTCTGATTAGTCTTTGAGAATAATCCCATAATTTACACCACACTAATTCCTGAAATTTCTTCGATACGTTTATCAAAGAGCGTCATAAACGATGTCAGATCAGACTTCATCGTCTTAAGACCTGCCCGGACCGTATCAAACGATTCGTCCTCTGCTGCGGCGAGCACCGCCTTTGATTGTACCCCAAGCGCGGCAACCCCGTCCAGCAGAGCAACATCATACTCATACAGCGTATTCAGCCCGGCACGCTCAACGCGTATACCGGCAGATATCCCGGAATATCCCTGCTCCGCATGACGGATACGGGCTTCCATCGTCTTTGCCTTGGAGATGACGGCTGCAATATCATTCATCAGATCAAGCTCCATACCGCGGGATGCGGCTTCCCGCACCTCTTCAAGCGGCAGAAGCACCGTGTTTTTCAGACTGTCTGCAATCTGATTACGCAGCAGTGAATCGGCAATCCTGATATCCTCACGCTGACGATATCCCCTGAATCCCGGAATACACAACTGGATTTTCTTGAGAAGACCACGGTCCTCTTCCACTTCCTTTCGTAAATCTGTTGTCATTATACTCACCTTACTTTTTCATACCAATCATAATAATTGCCCCGACGGCAATAATCACCAGCGCTGCGCCCAGCAGAACCCCGGAACTCAATCCCGGAATAAGACCGGACAGCAGACCACGCGCAAGCAATAGAGCGCCCGCAAGCACTACCAGCAGGGAAAAAACCGGCGACGCGCGTTTGCCCATAAAGAGCAGCAGACACGCTGAAATTATGCCGATACCGCAGAGAAAAATTCCAACTCCTTCCCAGAACCCGACGGCCGGGATAATCAGCGTTGCCAGAATAGCAATGCCTGCCATCAGTACAACCGCGGCCCAGATAAGTTTCATGCGTTTATCTTCAGTTTCCGCCATCTTGAACTCCTAACGTATATGTAGTAGCCGTTTTGTATGCGGGAAGATAAAGCACTTTGGTGCTGTTGACCGTAAACGTGTAATCAAGTTCCTGAAGGGTCCCGGGAATCTCGGCTTCATAGCGGAGAAATAAAAATTCCGCATTATGTCCGGCAGTCTCTTTTTCCATCGTGGTGACTTCACGTTTACCTCCTTTAAACGCCTGAATTGTTTCAAACTCAGGCTGGTTCAGCGTGAGATTCATGTTCCATACCCGCGCGTATTCTTCCGGGACCGCGCCGGCGGCACAGACATAAAAGTCCCGGGTCCCCCGCATCTGTTTGGTATCAGAAATCATCCGGGATATTTTCCCGCCGCTTATCTTTTCACTGTGTACATCTAAGGCTGCATTTACTATCCAGAACGGAACATAGACCAGCGGGTCGGTGAGTTCAACCGTCGGCCGGACAATCGTATAGGCAACCGGACCCACTTTTCCTTCAGCATACAAACTCATACTGCCGCAGTGTTCGCACATAAGCATACGGTCGCGTTCCCTGGACTTAAGCGGCGCACCACAGGAAGCACATTTTAATTCATGTAATATCATTGCCATTTTTTCACCTCAGTTAAACATATCATAGGTTTTGTCATGCACCGTCTGCACATTGCGTTCCTTCCTGCCGACCTGCACGCCTTCTCCTTTCACGGCTCCTTCGATAATCTCATCACCATACCTGAACCGGTTATAGGCAAAGAAGAGAATAGCAATACCGGCAACCAGCCCGCCTATACCTATTCCTATTCCAAGCTCTGACATGCCAAGCATCACCATTGCGCCCAGACCAAGACCTATAGCGCCGCCGGAAAGAGCGCCGCCAAGACCCGCTGCCGTGCTCTGACTGCCGGCATTTCCCGGTGCTCTGCCTGAAAGCACCCGTGCGGTTATGCCGTCGACGGTGGCGAAGTAGTCACGATCTTCATATTTGTAGCGGATAATCCAGAACGGATAGTAAACAAGCGTAAACCCTTTCGGGAAGAAGAATGATTTCGAGAACGACACCCGGTCGATTCCCTGCGTTCCATCCTGCACCGCTTCGGATTTGATAGCGTTAACACCGGTGGCGTATGCATCGTCGCGTGATTCGGTTACCCCGAACGTCACAATCGCTTCATCATCAAAACTAACCGCTTCGGCCGATTCAGGAATGCGAATCGCGGAGATGCCCAGGTCTCCCGGATCGCACGCAATATCAGAATATATATATTCACGGTTAATCAGCGATTCACGAGGGATTTCACGGTCCGGCTCGTCTTTTCCGCCCCGCTGAATCTCAACGCCGCACACACATGCTTTTCCTCTTCCCATCAGCCGCCAGAACGGAAGATACAAGGGATATGCCTCGGAGATGATGGCCGTTGACGGCAGGTCGGGAGCTTTCGGCCCGTCGCCCATCCATGCCCGGACTTTTGCAAGAGCCTTTTCCCGGTCGACTGCAATATTATACATTACCCGGCCGGATCCTTTGTCGCTTCCAAGAGAAAAGACCGAGTTACAGAATTTACATAAGACAAGCTGTTCGCCCTCTTCACACTGCACCTGACCGCCGCACGACGGGCAGGTCATCGAAACCAGTATTTTTCGTGTTTCGCTCATTGTACACCTCCCGGTACTTTTTGCCGTTTTACAACCTGATGTGCCAGAATTTTACCGGT
>CAZAWD010000149.1:0-3370 GCA_964488725.1 uncultured Methanomicrobiales archaeon
CATGATCATCAGTGGCGAGCTTCGCTGCGGCACCGCACTGCCAAGCATGCGGCTGCTCGCAAAAGAGCTCCGTATCAGCGTTATCACAACCAAGCGTGCATACACCGACCTTGAACGCGACGGGTTTATCACAACTGCCGTGGGAAAAGGAAGTTTCGTTGCCGAAAAAAATCACGACGACCGGTGCCGGCAGCAGCAAACACTTGCCCGCGACCAGTTCTGTGCGGCGGTTGAAACAGCAAAAGATGCCGGCATCACCAGAGAAGAACTGCAGGAAACGCTCGACCTCACCTACACCAAAGAGTAACCACCATGGAATATGCAATAGACGTACACGGCCTTTCAAAATCCTATCCCGGATTTAAACTCAACGACGTTTCATTCTCACTGCCGCGAGGCTCTATCATGGGTTTCATCGGCGAGAACGGAAGCGGAAAAACAACCACCATCAAAGCCATCCTCGGCCTCATTCACAAGGATTGCGGCAGTGTTTCACTGCTGGGAGCTGAAGCCGGCGATTCGGCTGTCAAAGAAAAAATAGGCGTCGTTTTTGACGAATGTTCAATTCATGACACCTTCACCGCGCAGGAAGCCGAAAAAATATTTGCGCGCATATTTAAAAACTGGGACCATGCCCTCTTTAGAAAATATCTGCACGATTTTACCCTGCCCGCAGATAAAAAAATCATGACCTTTTCACGCGGCATGAAAATGAAACTCTCCATTGCCGTTGCGCTTGCCCACCACCCCGACCTCCTGATACTCGACGAAGCAACCAGTGGTCTTGACCCCGTCGTCCGCGAAGAAATTCTTGATATATTCATGGACTTCATTCAGGATGAAACGCATGCGATACTGCTCTCATCACACATCACCAGCGACCTCGATAAAATAGCCGACTACATAACCTTCATCCATCACGGCCGTATCCTCTTCTCGACAGAACGTGACAGAATCCTCAGTGAGATGGGCATCTTAAAATGCGGAGCTGACGAACTTAATGCACTCAGTGCGGAGAGGGACAACCTTCTTCGTCTGCGCAAAAACCAGTTCGGCTGCGAAGTCCTCCTCAAAGACCGGCAGAAATTCGCCGCAGACCATCCGGCAAGCATCATTGACCCGGTAACAACCGAAGCGCTGATGCTCTTCTACGCACGGGGTGAAGAATTATGAACCCGCTTGTTCTAAAAGACCTGCTGAATTTGCGCCGCACTCTCAAAACAATACTGCTGATGCTCGCTCTCTTTGGAATTATTTTTATTCCGATGGGAAACGCCATGGCCTTATACTTCATGCTGATGATTTTTGCAGCCCTGTTTCCCATGACAACCAGGGCATACGATGATGCGGCAAAATGGGACCGGTATGCGCTTACCATGCCGCTTTCGCGAAACGATATCGTGCGGGGTAAATATCAGCTTATGCTGATTCTCATTGCAGCCGCACTGGCTGTCTCCCTCATCCTCATGCTGGCTGTCAATGCCGCTATGCCCGATTCCGCACAGCCCGTCTGGTTACTCATCATCGTCGGATCGCTTGGCATAGGCTATGGTGCGGTAATGCTTCCGGCACTGTATAAGTTCGGAACCGAAATCGCACGATATATTATGATATTTGGCATGCTGGTCGTCGGCGTACTCATTGTCGGATGGTTCGTGCTGTTTGGTGAAACCGCCGCCGCCGCGTCGGGCGTATGGCTGTGGATTATGCCTCCGGCTGCCGCACTCATCATGCTTGCGGTATCATATCAGCTCTCGGTGCGGATTTATGCGAAAAAAGAATTGTAAATAAAAGGGGCTTCCTTTTATTTTATTTATTTAATCTCGTGAATTACCATGCCGGACAGAAGTTTCGGCTCAAACCACGTCGACTTCGGCGGCATAATCAGGCCGGCGTCCGCAACATCAATCACCTGCTGGGCGGTCACCGGCTGCATAATAAACGCCGCTGCATACTCGCCGTTATCAACCTCGCGCACAACATCTGCAAGCGGCACAATTCCGCCGACAAACGCAATACGCGCATCACCCCGCGGATCAACAATGGCCAGCATATCGTCCAGAACCAGATTTTGAAGCACTGAAACATCCAGCCGGGCAATAGCATCAGCAGATGCATCCACCGCGCGCGTCAGTTCATACCACTGACTCTCCAGATACAGATGCATCACATGCATCGACGGAGACGTTTCAATTGCCGGCACCGCATTTTCTTTCAGATTAACTTTTTTAACCGGCGTAATAGTAAACCGCAGCGAAAGATCCGACAGGAACTGATCAGCGTTCATCCCTGCAAGATCGCGGATAAGACGGTGGTATCCGTAAATCTTCACCGAATCATGGGCAAACAAAACACTCATGAACATCTCGGCATCCGGGGTCAGCCGGCCTTCTGCCGCACGGCGTTCACATACATTTGCCGACGACTTCGCACGGTGGTGCCCGTCTGCAATATACAGATTCGGAATCTCTGCAAACATACCGGTAATCAGCGCAATCTCAGAAGCCGCACACACACGGTACAGCTGGTGAAGGTTCCCGCCCTTTGACGTATACTCTCCCACCGGCGCTCTGGCATCCGCCATCTGACACAGTGTCTGATACACGGAACCCGGATCGCGGTAGAGCAGGAAAACCTGGCCGGTATGAGCCGACACCGCGTCAATATGGCGCGTCCTGTCCTCTTCCTTATCATAGCGGGTCAGTTCATGTTTCTTAATCGTATTATTATTGTATTCTGCAACCGACACACAGGAAACAAGACCCGTAAAAACCGTCCCTCCAAGCGTAATCCGATAGATATAGTAAGACGGTGCATCATCTTCGACAAACAGCCCGTCCGCCTTAAACTTTTCAAACATCTCCCGCGCACGTTCATAGATACGGTCATCGTGTGAATCAATATCAGACAGCTCGGCATCTGTTCGGATAACACGAAGAAGGGATTTCGGATTATCGCGGATTTCCTCTGCCGCTTCTTCCCTGCTGATAACATCATAGGGAACAGACGGAACATACGCATACGCCTCCGAAGCGGGACGCAGTCCGGTAAAAGGATAAGTTGCAACCATTATGATATATTGGTTTGGAGTTCAATAGTAAAATAGCAGATGGTAACTATGAACGGCATGGGAGGAACCCGGGCGGGCTGCACCATACGAAAAGCAGCACTGGAAGATATCCCTGACATTTACCGGATAGAAGTACTTTGCTTCTCCGACCCCTGGGATTACAAAGCAATGATAGAGATGATGACCGTATATCTCACCTCGTTTTACGTTGCAGAAGCAAACGACCGGATCATCGGATTCTCAGCCGGTATGATTTAAGAAACCGATACCGAAAAATACGGACATATCTGTAAACTTGCC
>CAZAWD010000150.1:0-3356 GCA_964488725.1 uncultured Methanomicrobiales archaeon
GATGCGCTGACCACCGGGACTTCCTCGGTTATTACACAAATTCAGGAGAACCACAAATCCCTTTCTGCCGAACAGAAACTGCACGCCACATCCTATGGTATTATCGGCTATGACGGGTATGTCTATGCGTCTCTTATTGGTGATGAAAAGGTGAGCGGGCTTGCGTATGTTGATGCGCTGCAAACCTCTATTGTCCGCAATATGATACGAACCGCAAAAGACGGCGGCGGGATGATGTATTCGATTGAACCTGATGAGATAGATCCGGATATTCTTAATATCCGGCTGTATGCTATTGAGCCGGTGGATGATACGTATTTTGTGGTGATTGGCGAGATTGTGGATTCGATACCTAATTTCCTGAAAAATAAAACCGGTGCGACAGAAACCGGCACAGTATCGGGGCCGGCATCATGACGCAGAGACAGTATACCGCAATTAAAAAACGCAAACAGTCCCATACCGGTCTGTTGATTGTGATTTTACTGGTGATTACAATTCTGATAGCGGCAGCAGGGCTTGGAGTGTATGCCATGCAGAAATCCGTTGATACGGTGGTCGACAGTTCGGATATAATTATTATTACAAATCTGATAGGGGACAGTATCTCGGTAACGGTTACGGATAATTCGGCGGATATGTCGCTGCGCAGTATTATTATTGTGATGGAGGGCTACAATATTCCGGCAGGTGTTGCCCAGCAGGATGTTGATACGAAATCCCGGACGACGACGCTTGTCTATGATAATATGGCATATGGTATGACCGGAGAAAAGCAGCTTGCATTTAAAGGAGTGTTTGCTGACCAGAGTATAAAAACGATCTGGGTCGGAACACTGATACTCTCCTGAAGATGCAGAGGAATAACTGTGAGACAGTATAATCCCCAAAAATGGAAAGAAAATGAACCGAAGATGTTTAAAATCAGGTGTATCGTGTCTGCGTACTGCGGGGTCTGCTGCCCTTCTGTTCCTTGTATTAGCGGTTATTTTTTCATCGGGGTGTGTGCAGACGTGCGTGTCCTGCACGCAAAATAATTCAACAGAGGTTGAACTGCCCGAGGATATCCGTGCGGCTCTTACGGTTTATTCCAATAATCTAAAGAAGCTTACTGTTTATCTGGAGACGGAGGCAGCCGACGCAGCCGCTAATCTTTCGGATGTATCAACGACGGGGGAGGTTATTGAGGCGCTGGGGCCGTTTTCGCATAACTTCTGGGCACGGGCAATTATCTATGCGGATGAAACGCGGACGGTTGAACTGCCGGTGCCGGCCGGGGCGGGGGTTGCAGGTCAGCTGCCGGCGATTACGGAGACGGCGTTTTTAAATCAGACATCGGTGTTTAGCCCGGTGTATCTGCCGGGCGAGGGATACATCATGATGATGGCAGTGCCGGTGTATCATGCGGACGGGCGGTATCAGGGATATGTGGCGATAGTGTATTCTTTTGGTCAGGTGCTGCGGGATGGTTCAATTTTTGATGCCCCCGACGAGATTAATAATCTGTTTAGCAGCTGGATTATCGATCCGGAAAACAATGAGATAATTTATGCGACCCGGAGTGAGTTTGTGAGTATGCCGCCGTCTTTTATGGCGTATAATACGAGTAAACCGGAAGGGGCGATGATGTATACGCGGGTTACGCGGACGGCGGACGGGACGCAGTGGCAGGATATGATTGCCGGGTGGACGACGTATGTTTCCCATGGCGAGACGCATGTGCTGTTTCTCGAACGTGCAGTAGTGCAAAAGCCGCTGGATTATACGAAGAAGTATACGGTAGATGTTGAGGGGGTGCGTGATGCGGTTCAGGCGGCGTATGTGGATGCGCTGAAGCTGGGCCGGGATGAATTTTTCACGAAGGTGACCGCCGGAGCGTACGGGTATGATATTGCGGCGCTGGATTATGAGGGGGTGCTGCTTGCGGCAGCAAAGGATGCCCAACATCTGGTTGGAAACAGTTACCGGAATAAAATTGATCCAAACGGGGTTGCGTATATTGATCAGATGATTTATACCGCCGGGCTTGGCAGCGGGTATGTGAAGTATTATATCGCGTCTGATGAGACGGAACAGCCGGAGACGGGGGTGTTTACGGTCGGGTATGTGATTAGTGTTCCGGGCCAGAAGTGGTTTATTGTGGGGTATTCGCCGCTGGTGAGTCATGCTGATATGATTAATTATGATGCACGGTCTACGGCTGTTTCGGTGTCACGCGGCGTAGTGTTTGCAATGCTGACGAACGGCAGTGAAGAGACAATTGCGCAGTTGAACGGGCTGGTGAATGTAACCGGAGAGGAGTTCAGTTCTGCGGTGACGGCACCGGTGGGCGTGATTAAAGTAGTGGATTATCGGGGAGAGGTGTATAGTAATACGTATTTTGCCGGGCAGATTGGTAATTCGTCGTTGTATGTTCATGATGCGCTGAATACATCAGTTACCCGGAATGCGATTCGTATTGCAAAGGACGGGGGCGGAATGATGTATTCGCTGGATGCGTTTCCGGGGAGTGAAAATAAACTCGCGCTGACGCTGTATGCGGTGGAGCCGGTGGATGATACGTATTTTGTGATGACCGGGGTGCTGGTGGATCTGATTGATAATCCGGTGCAGCAGGTAAGTCCTGCGGCGGGATGGGCGGCGGGGTAAAAACACACATCTCCACCGTATGTACAGAAAAATTGAGACAATCCCCAAAAAAATAGATGCGTTGATTTTCACAACTGAAAATACCATCTACTGATATTTCTCGTTGAAAATAATATCATCAAGTTTTTTCTTTTCCGTGAGCGCGATACCGCCCACATCCGGCATACCCGCCGCAACAATAGAGATAAGTTTGTAGGTCTCCGGCACTGCTACGAGTTTTTGAACCGCCGGCGCATACTCTTTTTTGTCGCCTGCAATCCAGCATCCGCCATACCCGTAGGCATGAAGGGCAAGCAAAAGATTTTCAGTTGCCGCCGAACAGTCTTCAACCACATACGGATGTGCCGCTTCGCCAAACACCAGAATACCAACCGCCGCGCCGGCAATGAATTTACCATTCGGCGCAAGCTCTGCTATCTGGGCAAGGGTTTCTTTCTTTTCAACAACGACAAAAATCCACGGCTGAACATTGCGTGCCGTACATGCTTTTGATGCACATTCCAGTGATTTACGGATAAACTCCGGAGGAATAGATTCATCTTTGAATTTTCGTACACTATGGCGTGACTGGATAATAGTAATGCCGAAGTTTGCAATTCCCGGATTTCTGGTATTCATACTAACAACTTGTTCATTCTATCATAAGAGGTTTTCTGATGAAGAAGAAAAAAGACCCCGCTCAAAACCGTGCGCCCGTCATATCAGCC
>CAZAWD010000151.1:0-3341 GCA_964488725.1 uncultured Methanomicrobiales archaeon
CAGACCGCTCTTTGAAACTCAGCTGCGAGATCTGCTGTCATCCCCTCCGCCGCAAACCGTTCGCGAAAAACATCCGGCGCGGGAATTGGAATGGAATATTCAGACATCCGAAACCAGCCGGTTAATCAGAATCTCTGCAATATCAGAACTATACTCACTAATCCGGTGCAGACTCTGAATAATCTGATTCAGTGCAACCGCTTCCGGGGCCCGCATCTTCCGCGTCGTATCCGCCAGCGTATGATACCGCGGCTCAAGCTCTTCCGCCTCGGAAATAATTTTATTCGCGCCCGGAATACTGCCGGAATAAATTGCCTGAATCACTTTATTAAAAACATCCAGCGACTCACCGCCAAGACCGGTAAGCTTTGGCACCAGCCCCCGCTCAACGCCCTTATCAATCAGCACCAGCGATGCTTCCGCAATCAACACCGCATGGTCACCGACACGCTCAATAATCCGGGAAATCTGATAATACGTTGCCGCCACCCCCGGCGTAATCCCCATGCGAAGCGACAGCGCCGGATTATCAATAATCAGGGAAAACTGCCGGTGAATCAACCAGTGCAGACGGTCAACATCCGTATCACGGGCTGCCACATCCTCTGCAAGCTCACGCTTACCCTGCTCCAGCGCATACAACGCATCCTCATGCATGGTTTTGACAATCACATACATCCGACGAATCGTATTTTCAAACGGCATCTCGCTCGGATTTAAAATATCCTTTAAAATAATACTGTTATCCGTTTCCTCGGCCACTTCCTGCCCGATGGTCATCTGCGTAAACTTCCGCACCGCCATACGCACCTTCGGCGGAATCCGGCCGGCTGATGAAATCCGAATCACCGTAAACCCGCTGATGTATGCACCGATAAGCGAGCGAAGCAGTGTCTGGGGATCGGGATAATCCTTAAGCGCGAACTCTTTAATTTTTGCCGTGCTGTCATATTGAATATTCGGGGTTATCAAAAGTGTTCCGTCGGCCTGTATTACCACGCCGATAGGGTCATTTTTTTGAATTTTACGGTCGCGAATCCATGTCTTCGGCAGAGAAAGAACATAGGACGAACCGCCGGTAACCTGGATTTTGCGGATTTCCATATAAATTTGTTGTCACCAATACTATAATAAATATAGGGTATCTCTATAGATTCTAGCAGGACTATACATTACTCATTCTATATCGGATATGAATATATTTCGTCATATCAGAATTATTGAGTGGTTATGACACACACTCGTCGTATACTTGCAGGAACTGCGCTGCTTTGTGCCGCGGTTTTTATGGTATTTTCTGCCGGATGCATAAGCTCCGGAAGTGAAGCACAGACCCTCACCCTTGCCGGGTCAACAACGGTTCTGCCGGTTGCCCAGGCGGTTGCCGAGGTGTATATGGACACTCACCCTGCCGCTGACATTCAGATAAGCGGTGGCGGGTCCGGCGTCGGCGTTACTGCCGCCCGGGAAAAAACAGCTGACCTTGGCATGCTCTCGCGGGACCTGAAAAGCTCCGAGAAAGAAACCGCCGCGTTCACGGAATACATCATCGGCCGGGACGGCATTGCTATCGTTGCCCATGCCTCAAACCCGGTCGCTGCCCTTACCACCGAACAGATTCGTGAGATTTATCTTGGGAATATCACGAACTGGAAAGAGGTCGGCGGTGCTGATATGGAAATTGTCTTAATCGGCCGCGACAGTTCATCGGGTACGCGGGAATTCTTCACCGAGTCCGTTCTCAACAAACAGGATGCAAGCAAAACCATGCAGGAGTTCAACTCCAACGGGGCCGTTGCAAAAGCGGTTGCCCAGACACCGGGTGCTATCGGCTATATCTCGCTTGAGTATCTCGACGACACCCTCAAAGCGTTCACCATCAACGGTGTTGCACCCAGTGTTTCCAATGTCTTAAACGGAAGTTACACGATTAACCGTCCGCTCCTGCTCATCTCAAACGGTGAACCATCCGGCCTTGCCAAAGCGTTCATTGAGTACATCCTTTCAGATGAAGGTCAGCAGATTATCAAAAACAAAGGATTCGTTCCGGTAGCATGAACGCATCCCTGTCCGGCTGGAAGGAACGCGGTATTAAATCCGTGTGGTTTATCGCCGCACTGACAGCCGCCGCGGCAGTTGTATTCATTCTCGGATACCTGCTGATAACCTCCCTTCCTGTTTTTACTGAAATCGGTATTGCAGGGTTCCTGCTGAATACCGACTGGAACCCGGCAGGTGCCGAGCCGTCGTACGGGATTCTTGCGTTAATTGTTAACACGCTGCTGGTTAGTGCCGGCGCTATGCTTATTGCGGTGCCGCTCGGTCTGCTGAGCGCGATTTTTCTTGCCTACCTTGCCCCTGCCCGTCTTCGCTCGGTGGTAAAACCGGCAATTGAACTGCTGGCCGGTATCCCGTCTATTGTCTACGGATTTTTTGGCATGGTTGTTCTCTGTTCGGTTCTACAGTCAGTTTTTCATCTGGCGAGCGGGTTTTCATGGGCGGCCGCGTCAATTCTTCTGGGAATTATGGCACTGCCGACAATTGTCTCCGTCTCGGAAGATGCACTAACCGCTGTTCCCAAAGAGTATCGGGAAGCATCGCTGGGTCTGGGGGCTACCCGGTGGCAGACCATATCACGCGTTCTTGTTCCGGCCGCGGCGTCGGGAATTACAGCGGCTGTTATCCTCGGCATCGGCCGGGCGCTGGGCGAGACTATGGCAGTTCTCATGGTCGCCGGTAACTCGGCACTGATCCCGTCTCCTCTCTGGGATATCACCGCACCGGTCCGGACGCTGACATCCACGCTCGGCATCGAACTGGCCGAGACGGCGTCGGGGACGATGCATTATTATGCTCTGTTTGGCATTGCGGTTGTCCTGCTTCTGATTACCCTGTGCGTAAACCTGATTGCCATGCAGATAACCCGCCGTATAAAAACCGGCAGGAAAATTCTGCCGGTTTCAATGCCGTATCTCCGGTTACCCGTCTCCGGGTTTTGTCTGGTTTCGCCGGCAGTCAGTGAAAAAATCGCGTTTGCCTGCATCATTGCCGGCTGCGGTCTGGTTGTTCTGACGCTGGTGGTAATCCTCGGCACCATTTTTGTAAACGGTATTCCTGCGTTGTCGTGGGAGTTTCTGACCTCCGCTCCCCGTGACCTCGGCCGGGACGGCGGTATCTTTCCGGCAATCGTGGGCACCCTTCAGCTGGTTTGCGGGGCTATCCTTCTGGCCCTGCCGGTGGGTATCGGCTCGGCAGTATACCTGCACGAGTATGCCCGCGACGGACCTGCTGTCCGCCTGCTCCGCACGGGAATTGATCTGCTCGCCGGCACGCCGTCGATT
>CAZAWD010000152.1:0-3316 GCA_964488725.1 uncultured Methanomicrobiales archaeon
GACGTTCCGGCAGGTACAAAATTCTGCCCCGAATGCGGGGAGAAACTCTAAGGATTATCTGAACTTCAGATACTCCTGAATTTTTTTCACGGCAAGCGGGGCGGTCCGGTAAAACTCCCGGGTTCAGCCTCCAGCCAGACACAATCCAATAATACAGGCAGGACATGAATGCAGCGTATGTAAAATATCTTTTCTCGCTCCTGTTATTTGGAACCAACGGGATAGTCGCCAGTTATATTGCCCTTGCAAGCGGTGAGATTGTTCTGCTCAGAACCGGTATCGGCGGCATTCTGCTACTTGCGCTGTATATTGTAATCTACAGAAAATTTACCTTTTTCCGGTTTAAAAAAGATTTTCTCTTCCTTGTTTTATCAGGCGTAACCATGGGGGCATACTGGATGTTTGTCTATGAATCATATCAGCAGATAGGCGTCGGTCTCACTTCTCTTGCCTATGCATGCGGCCCGATTCTGGTGATGATGCTCTCTCCTGCTTTGTTCGGTGAGAAACTCACCTCCGCAAAAATTGCCGGGTTTGCCGCCGTGGTTCTCGGAATGGTTTTGATAAGCGGAACCGCAGCCGCCGGCGGTGTTACTCCGTTCGGGCTGTTCTGCGGCATCATGTCTGCGGTTCTCTATGCCGTGATGATTATCTTCAATAAGATGGCAAAAAATATCGAAGGTCTTGAAAATGCAACGATTGCCCTGTTCATCAGTTTCCTGTTTGTCGGCGCATTCATGGGACTAACGCACGGCTTTGACGTTCATATTGCAGCTGATGACTGGGTCCCTGTTCTTTTCCTCGGCATCGTAAACACCGGTATCGGCTGTTATCTGTATTTTTCATCTATTGGAAAACTCACGGCCCAGACCGTGGCGGTATGTGATTTTATTGAACCGCTGTCTGCGGTTATCTTCTCGGTCCTGCTTCTGCATGAACATCTGTTTCCCCTCCAGATTCTCGGTGCTGTTCTTATTATCAGCGGTGCGGTGTTTGCCGAACGGTATGCAATGAGAAATCATGCCCCCCGGTGACAACCGCCCAAAACCCCGACACCCTACTTTAAAATACCACAAGGTTCATAGTAATACGCAATGACTCTCGCACTGCTGTCAGTATGGGACAAGACCGGCATCGTAGATCTGGCCAAAGCCCTAACTGCAAAGAACATTGGTATTTTAAGTTCCGGCGGAACTGCAAAAATTCTTCGTGAAGCCGGCGTTCCTGCAAAAGATGTTTCTGAATACACCGGTTTTCCGGAGATGATGGACGGGCGGGTAAAAACACTTCACCCGAAAGTACACGGCGGACTGCTCGGCCGCCGCGGCACGGATGACGCGGTTATGAAGGAACATGGTATTGAAGGAATTGATATTCTCTGTGTTAACCTGTATCCGTTTGAGGAGATGTCAAAAAAGAATCTGCCGCTCGATGAACTGATTGAGTTTGTCGATATCGGCGGGCCGGCGATGATTCGTGCCGCGTCCAAGAACTTCAAGGATGTAGCGGTTATCGTCGATCCGGCAGATTACGGGAATGTAATCGACGCGGTGAACAACGGCGGCCTGACCTATGAACAGAAGCTCGCTCTGGCAACAAAAGCCTTCACCCGCACGGCAGCCTATGATGCCGCCATCTCCAATTACCTTCAGGGCATGGGAAAAGAGTTCCCGTCAACCTACACGGTGCAGTTTGCAAACGGCAGAACCCTGCGCTATGGTGAGAACCCGCATCAGAAAGCCGCGGTCTACGGCACAACCGGCATTGCCGGCCAGACGGCGTTACAGGGCAAAGAGATGTCGTATAACAACTATCTCGATGTTCATGCCGCCGTCAGCCTCTGCCGCGAGCTGGACGGGTTTGCAACCGTGATTGTAAAGCACAACAACCCCTGCGGGGTAGCACTGGGAGCAAGCCAGCTTGAGTCCTACCTTACCGCGCGTGAGGTTGACCCGGTATCTGCCTACGGCTCGGTTGTTGCCATGAGCACGGAAGTGGGACTTGACGTTGCAAAAGAGATATGTTCAACGTTTGTTGAGGTGCTCATTGCGCCGTCGTTTACCAACGAAGCACGCGAACTGATGAAGTCAAAACCAAACATGCGTCTTTTGATTCTTCCGCCGGCGGTCCCCGCTGATGAGCTGCGCACGATTGACGGCGGTGTTCTGGTGCAGCGGACGCCTGAATACACTGAAGAATGGAAGGTTGTAACCAAACGTGCGCCGACCGCAGAAGAGATTGAAGCGCTGAAGCTTGCATGGAAGGTCGTAAAATACGCAAAGAGCAATGCCATCATCTACAGTAACGCAACCGAGACGGTCGGTATCGGCGTGGGGCAGATGAACCGGGTTGACTCGGCACGTATTGCCGTTATGAAAGCAGCAGAGTTCGGACGAACCATGAACGGAACCGTTGTTGCGTCTGATGCGTTCCTTCCGTTTGCCGATACCCTTGAGGTGGCAGCAGCAGCCGGTGCAACGGCACTGATTCAGCCGGGCGGATCAATCCGCGATGCAGAGGTTCTTGCAAAAGCCGATGAACTGGGGGTTGCCATGGTCTTTACCGGCACCCGCCATTTCAGACACTAATTTTTTTTACCGCGGTATATCCGATGGATATATATGATTGGTCTGTTAAAAAAACGGGTATCATACTGTTCCATATTGATATAATAGTTTTCATCTGACTCCGCCCGCAGTAAAAACAGGAGCATCATTCATAACCATTATATTCTTAGAAAGACATTTTCAACGGTTAAGTCAATACGACAGGACACCAGAAGATGGCACCGAAAAAAAGGCAAAAAGATTTACTGCAGTTATTCTCTAATTTAACGCAGAAGACCAAAATTGTCGAGCCGATGAAAACGCTCCACGGGACGCTTCGTGATCAGGATGCAGTTGAACGTGAAATAGCTTTGATCATGCGCGAGATTCAGGAACGCGGATTCTTTAAGACAAAACTTCTGCCGATTCAACTGGCGCGTCTGATTACGTCATTTTATGCCGGCAAAAACGACACCGAGATTGCACGTGAACTGGGCGATGAAAAGCTGTCGAAGACGGTGGCACGGGCACGGGTGCAGCTGAAGCTGTTCCGTGATCTTGATTTTAATATGCCGTTCGACCCGGAGGAACTGAAAAAACTGATGGATTCGGATCTGACAATGAAAGAGGTCTCGGAAAAACTCGGCGTGTCGCCGACGACCCTGAGAGAGTACCGGCATGTTATCGAACAGCGGGATGATACAACGCTTGATCCGTATCTGGAACGAATAAAAGATGTGATGGAAGACAGGGATTTAACTGAAAAGATG
>CAZAWD010000153.1:0-3300 GCA_964488725.1 uncultured Methanomicrobiales archaeon
GGTATATCGACACCTCTTCATCCCCGATTAACATAATGGGTATATTACCATTTATCATCATCGGTGTTGTTGCGGTAATTGTTATTCTTGGCATTGTTCTTATTCTTAAGAGACGCCGGAACAACTGGGATGAACTTGGTTAATCCTTTACCCGACACCTTTTTTTATAATGGACTTGGACAGTGTATGTCAGACAAAAATAACATGCCCTGATGCTGTCACCATGTCTTTCCATCCATTATGTTAGAAATACTATTATTACGCTCTCTTACCCATTACATAGATAGATGGAGGATGTGGTGTGATTGATATATATTTATCCAAGTGTGGTGTTCTCAAACATCAGGAAGAAATCTCTGATGGCGCCTGGGTCCGTCTTATTGAACCAACTGACGATGAGATTAATTATGTCTGCCGCATACTTGACATTGACAAATCCGACATCACCATTCTTCTTGATGAGGAGGAGACACCGCGGGTGGAGCATGGAAAGGATTTCACCCTGGTACTGGTCGACACGCCATATATGATACAAGATGGAGATATCGAGACATATCAAACCATTCCCGCCGGGTTTATTTTAACTCCTAAAAACATCGTCACAATTTCACATCGGAGAAACCCTGTACTCAACTCAATTGCCAATAACGGCATGAAAAATATTTCAACCCAAAAGAAAACCCAGTTTATTCTTTATTTCCTGTTTAAGAACGCCGGACTTTTTGTCACCTATCTCCGGCTCATTGATAAAAAGACAATGGAGCTTGAAAAAAATCTTCGTAAATCCACCCGCAACGAAGAGTTATTTCATATGCTGACACTGTCCAAATCGCTTGTGTATATTACTAACTCTCTCAAAGGCAACGAGGCCGTCCTCAATAAAATATCCGCTTCAACGGTTACCGCTTCAAAACTTACGGATGATGATAATGAGCTTCTTTCAGACACCCGCATTGAAAACCGTCAGGCTTTGGATATGGCACAAAATTATTCGGCGACTATCTCCAGTACTATGGGTACATTTGCATCGATTATAAGCAATAATGCAAATGAAACGATGAAACTATTTACAATTATTGCGATGCTTTTGACCGTTCCTATGCTTGTTGCCGGTTTTTTCGGTATGAATGTTCCGGTTCCTTTCTCCGAACAGATATCGTCATTTGCACTGATTGTTGCCGGTTCTCTGGGGATGTCGGCATTGCTTATTGTATTTATTTTCCGAAGGTTTCGGAAAGGGTTCTAAACAGGTCTGCCTCCCTGTGTCCCGATATAAAAATATTAGTGGAACAATTCATCCATATACTCAACAGATCTACCTTCCGACTCTTTTTTCGTAAAAACTGTAATTACGTCATCCGGCATGAAAGTAACATTACCGCTTGGAACAATCAGTTTTCCTCCGCGCCGGATAGCAATATAGAGCATATCCTTCACATCCGACACCTCACGCACTGTCCGGTTCACCCCCTTTGCACCTTCAGAAACGGTCATCTCAAAGATACTCCCTCCCTCAATGGATGCTAAGAGCTGCGTCTCCGGATTCTCGGACCAGAGAATCAGACTGCGCGCGACAATCTCATCCGGATTCCCACTGATGCGAACCCCGACCTCTTTAAAGAGATCCGCATGTTCCTTCTGATTAACAATTGACACCAGCGTTCGCACATCATATTTTTTTGCGAGCCAGCATGCCATCAGATTAAGTGCATCGTCACTCGTCGTTGCAACGAGTGCATCAGCCCGGTCAACCCCTGCATCTTCAAGCGTATTCTTATCAGTTGCATTGCCGGTAATTGCCAGCAGATCAAACTGTTCCAGCACCTCGGAACATTTTTCTTCATCTTTGTCAATAACAACAACGCTATGTCCGCTCTCAGCCGCCAGTCCGGCCAGTGCCCGGCCGATCCCGCCCAGCCCCACAACAATCAAATACATACCAGATACGTATGTGCTTCGTTGGTATTATACCTCTTCTCTGCAAATACTACTGTTCATGTTAATCTGCGGCATTGACGAGGCAGGGAAAGGTTCGGTTCTGGGCCCGATGGTTACCGCAGGCGTTGTTGTATCTGACACGGCTGAACTTTCATCGCTGGGAATAAAAGATTCCAAACAACTTACTCCGCTCAAACGTGAAAAACTGTATGCCGAGATTACCGGTTCATGGAAAACCTGCACCGTCATCAGAACGCCGCAGGAAATTGACGCACGCAACGCAACCATGAACCAGTTTACCGCTGCCTGTCACGCCGCTGTTCTCCGTGAACTTGCGCCCGACACTGTCTATCTGGACGCCTGCGATGTTAATGCCGGGCGGTTCGGGAAAACTGTCCTCTCTTTATCCGGCATAACTGCTGAAGTTATTTCCGAACATAAAGCCGATGACCGGCATGTAATCGTGGGTGCGGCAAGCATCGTTGCCAAAGTAACCCGGGATCACTGCATCACTGACCTCAACCGTGAATTTGGTCAACTTGGGAGCGGCTATCCTTCCGACCCTGTCACTATCCGGTTTCTGACAGAATATATTACAAACCATGGTGGTGCGCCATCCTGCGCGAGAAAAAGCTGGCAGACCGTATCTGACATCCTTGCAAAAATCGCACAAAAAAATATAATGGATTATATTTAATCCATCTTTTTCAGATATGCATCTGCAGATAAAAGAGCTTTCACTCCTTCACCTATTGATGAGGCAATCTGTTTAGCCTGAATCGAGGTAGCATCACCCGCTGCAAAGAATCCGGGAATGTCGGTTGAACAGTTGTTATCAACAATAATTTCTTTGGCTTCATTCATCAGCACAAACCCGTCGAATATCGCGGTATTTGGATCAAGCCCGATTCCAAGAAACACGCCGTCAACAGTGATTCGTTCAGGCTCGTCTGCAACAAGTCTTTTAATCAGATTTTTCTTTTTAATTACAACACCTTCAACGAAATTACTGCCATATATCTCGTCCAGTGTATATCCGATATGGAATTCCACATTGTTCTTTTTCTCAAGCCGGCTTATCAGCACCTCATCTCCCCGGATCTTACTGCGGGCAATAAAATGAACCTTTGCTGCGATATCAGCCAGCTCCAGTGCCATATCCAGTGCTGTATTTCCTCCTCCGACTATCGCGACAGTTTTATTCTTATAAAACGGCCCGTCACAGGTTGTGCAGATAGCAACGCCTTTTCCAAAGAAATCACTCTCGCCTTTTGCGCCTGACATGCGCGGGCTTCGTCCGGTTGCGGCAATAACGGTGCGTGCGGTCAATGCATCTCCGTTCAGCGTTTCTACCGTGAACAC
>CAZAWD010000154.1:0-3296 GCA_964488725.1 uncultured Methanomicrobiales archaeon
TCGATGACACCTTTTATCCGCATGTCATATGTGTATTTATTCTGGATTTCATGAACCGGACAAAGATTCTGCTTTGAAAGCATCCGGCCGCACCCTTCTACCGGGCACCGTTTGATAAGGCCGGATCCTTTTGAGACCTGCACCAGCGCGCCGGAAACGACGTCCAGAATGGTGCCGACTTCAATATCTTCAGCGGTTTCATCAACCACGTACTCAGCCGGGTTCAGTGAAAGAGAGAGACGGCCGTTATACTCGTCGACTTTTGCATTGGTTATGGTGTATACTTTTCCGGGTTCCAGCGGCTGTTTGGTATCGTCTTTCCAGAGTACGAACTTTATCCGTCCGGACTCATCACCAACCAGCCCGGTCTGCATCATGCGTTCGCCGCGCGATTCCCACTCTTCAACGAACTTCACCCGCACACTTGCATACCCGGGCGAAAGGTCGCGAATCAGTATGACCGGCAATGCTTCGCTCGGCGCGGGGGTTGTGATGCGAACGTTGATAGCGTCCATTTTTTCCTCCTCGTCTTCCAGCCATACCGCGGAGTTGAGGGCGAGCGAGTAGCGGCCGTTGTATTCGTCCACGCCTGCATAAAATATATTGTAGGTTGATCCGAGTTTCAGCGGCTCTTTGTCCGGGTCCTGCCATAATACGAACTTTATCCGTCCTGATTCGTCTGCAAGAATGCCGCTTTGCATCATGCGTTCGCTGCGGCTTTCCCATGCGTCAACGAATTTTGCATGGACGCATGCAACCACGCCCGGTTTGATGTCAGATACGGGAGTCGGTGAGGCGGGCACGAGACAGCGGTCATCTTCAATTTCCGCAACCCTGGTGCCGGAATGAATTTTCAGGTTGAGGGCGCCGCGGAAGGAGTCAACTACTGCTGATTCGATGCGATACCACTGTTCAACTTCAAGAGCCGGTATGATTGAGGCCGCTTTAGAAAAGGTGACGAAGCGCACGGCCCCGGTGCTGTCGGCAAGAATGCCGCTCTGCGAGATGGCAGGTGAGTTGGGCGGCTGTAATGAGACAACTTTGACCTCGATGGTTACCCATTCGCCTTCCTGCAGGTCGGCAAGGTCGACAACCGTGTTTATCGATGCTGCAATCGACTGCTGGGATTTGGCATCCTCCGGGATGTCATATTGTTTGTATTGATCTGAGAGAACTTTGCGTTCAGCTTCAAATGCTACAACCCCAAAGTCGTTGATGTAGGCTGCGAGTTTGTCAAAAATGCTCTGTGTATCCGGCGTTACTCCTTTCGATATTAAGTTCAGGGAGATTCTGTCGGTAATCTGTTGGATTTGTTTGGCATCCATAATGATCTCCACTTACTCCTATGCCGAGAGAGTATAAATAGATAGGCCGTGCGGTGCGAAAGTGCGATTACATAGAATGATATGGTATTGGAGGGGACAGCCGAGAAATTTTTTCAGGTCGCAAAGACAAAACTAAATTTAATCCAGAAAAAAACGTATTATTCCTCTTCTAATACCCCTTTCCCGCGCCGAGACACTTTTCCCAATAATGATTTAGCCCAGTCTCCGAAATAATACAGTGAAATTGCTCCCCCAATAATAGGAATCATATTTTTAATCAGATGGTCTATTACCGCAATCAAAGTGGCCGAAGCGAATGGAACACCGCCCAACGAAAGAACACCTGCAACAATAACCTCATAGACTCCGATTCCACCGGGTGTTAACGGTATTGTTTTGGAAATATTGGCAATCATCACTGCAAATAACACAACAACAAAAGATACCGACACCTGAAACATCTGCACGATAAGAAAACAGATAAACGCCTCACATAACCATATAATTACCGAAAACCCCACCATAACAGATGTCGGAAACGGAGTTAGCGACAGGGAGCGGATGGTATGGACAACATCCAAAATTTTTGTGAGAATTTTATTCTGTGAATGAAAATACTTTGATAAATATAAACCTGTAAGAGCAATAATTCCAAGAACTAAGACCAGCCCAATTAGTTGAACCATCCATACATCAAGAAGCGGATATAAAGAGATGAGAGACAAAAGAGCAAGAAGTAAAATTCCACCGATATCAAAAAGTCTCTCTTCGATAACTGATGAAAAACCATCAGTATATTCCATCCCCTTGCTTCTTCGAAGAATACCCACCCTCATAAAATCACCCAGCCTCGCGGGGACGATAATATTAACAAGCTGGCAAATTAAAATTGAAGCAGTAGAAAAAATAAGACCGCACCGCGTTTTTAACTGGCGCAGGACATACTGATATCTTCCCCCGCGCAAAATCCATGTCCCTATCCCAAGTAATACTGCACCGGCAAGATAAGGATACACAACATACTGAACTGCAATAATAATATCATCTCTTACATACCAGAGCATACAGCCCAAAATACCGACAGCAAGAAGAGTTGTCAGGAGAAAGATGATTGTTTTTTTCCACATATCTTCTACCCCCATCGTTTTATTTGGTTGCCTGAAACGCGATATGCACATTGGGAAAGACGAGCAAGCGGAATATCGGAGTCTGAATCAAAATAACATTCGTTTATCTGAGCGGTTGGATATGCTTCCCTGAATCGACGAACTTTTTCTTCACTGGAACAGTTTACCCCGCTATATTTTCCGGTAAAAATATTTACACGTGATGCAAGAAGCTGGGATATACCTAGTTTGTCACAGACAGGACGGAGAAGAAACTCCGGAGAAGCTGAAATAATCAGATCGTCCGTATGTTGTTTTTCAACATACCACGATCGTATTTTATGAAGATGTGTATCCCAAAATTTTTCAATGAGTTCACTGGCATCATTAAGAGCGGAAAGAAACGAGTAACATCTTTCTTTTGTTATGGTAATATCGGCTTTTAAGAGTAGATACCGGAAAACTGCGAATATCTGATGCGGCAGATAACGAATTATCGATGGGTGGTTACGCAGACAAAAAAAATAGAAGTCGCGGGTGGAGTCTCCATCATATATGGTGTTGTCAAAATCAAATACGTTCATGGTCAGCAAAATTACAGAGGTAGGTAGATAATCATAAGAATCACAATTCCATAGAATGCGCAGAGGCCAAGCAGGATTTTATCTTTCAAAACAATGCTGATCGGGTCTTGATTTCCTGATTTTTCATTTAACTGATATTTCATACATATAATGAGAACTAAGGGAATTGTCCAGATGATATTTTCACCGAGGCGCGCTATTGTCATATCGTCAATACACCAGAGGGAGTAGAAGACTAAAATTAAGACCATGCAGATGATGAGATTTTTATCTAAGAATGA
>CAZAWD010000155.1:0-3287 GCA_964488725.1 uncultured Methanomicrobiales archaeon
CTCCTGCAACCTGCGGCGTTATTGATGGGGAATTTTTAGTAATATTTTCTAATGGATAGGGATTTTGGGAAATATAATAAGTAGAAAAACCTATAATCCCAAGCACGGAAAGAAGCAAGAACCAGTTCTTAAAATCCATACGCGTAACATGCCGCTGTCAGAAAACGTCGAGCTCAGGAAATATGCCAACCGTACCCACGGATTTGTCGGAGCGGATCTGGCGCTCGTTGCCAAAGAAGCCGCGATGCATGCCCTGCGCCGTGAATTTCCCGGTATGAACCCCGAGGAAAAACCGTCCAAAGAAAAACTCGACAGCCTGAAAGTTACGGCCGCTGACTTTGAAGCCGCATTAAAAGTAGTGCAGCCCAGCGCCATGCGTGAAGTGCTCGTTGAGGTCCCGGATGTACACTGGAAGGATGTCGGCGGCCTTGACATCGTAAAAGATGAGCTTCAGCAGGCAGTCGAATGGCCTATCAAATACAGCGACGTCTATAAACAGTTTGCTACCAAATCCCCGAAAGGATTTCTGATGTTCGGCCCGCCGGGGACCGGTAAGACGCTGCTTGCAAAAGCGGTTGCCAATGAATCGGAATGTAACTTCATCTCGGTAAAAGGACCGGAACTGATCTCGAAATGGGTCGGTGAATCGGAAAAAGGCGTGCGTGAAATATTTCGCAAAGCGCGTCTTGCTGCTCCGTCTATCATCTTCTTCGATGAAATCGATTCCATCGTTCCCAAACGGGGAAGCTATGAAGGCTCGTCCCATGTAACCGAGAGCGTGGTCAGCCAGTTCTTAACCGAACTCGACGGATTGGAAGAACTTAAAAACGTCGTGGTTATCGGCGCAACCAACCGGCCTGATATGATTGATCAGGCGCTGCTGCGGCCCGGACGGCTTGAACAGCACATCTTTGTTCCGCCGCCGGATGCAGCGGGCAGAAAGCAGATATTTGAAGTGTATCTGCGTGATGTAAAAGACATGCTGGCCGACGATGTAGACGCGGAAAACCTCGTCGCGGCAACCGACGGATTTGTCGGGGCTGACATTGAAGCACTGGTTCGCGAAGCAAAAATGACGGCCATCCGTGAGTTCGTAAAAGCGATGGCAGGCCGTGACGCCGCCGAGATATCGCTTGCTGTTGCGAGTGTAAAGATTTACAACCGGCACTTTGATGCGGCCTTAAAGCGCGTGCGCCCTTCGCTTGACAAGAGCGGAAGGCGGGAAGCCGAGCGCGGGTCATGGCAGTACAGATTCAACGAAGAAGAGCGTAAACTCCTTGAAAAAGCGATGAATAAAATAGAATCGGCCGATTACGGAGAAAATGTTCCCGACGAAAAAACCGTGGAACTTGAAAAAATCGTGATGGCCCATCAGAAAGACTTTAGCAGAATCAAAGAGATACTTAACAGCAAAGAAAACTAAGGGGGAAAACGCTTCCCCCTCAATTGTTTTCAGGAGAAAGACGTCATGCCGGAAACACCAGACGATTCATATAAGGATTTAATGGATATCATCCACAAAATATTAATTAACCACGTTTCGGCAAAAGAGGGGGGAGCTGTCCCGCCAATTGTCGGAGTGAAATTTGTTTTAAACGGTGGCACCATTCATCTTGCCTCAGAAGAAATTCACGAAAAAACCATCCCCATCGAAATGTTTGAAGACGCCGCCACTATCACCATCCAGACCGAGCTGCCGCCGGAGTGTCCGGATGATTTCTTTATTGCATATCAGGACGGTAAACTCCAATTGAATGCAGGCGAAAAACGTGAGTATTCGGCCGTAATTCCGGTTGCTTCCATTGACCCGACGCTGACCCGGACCCATCTGAAAAATGGTGTGCTGGAGATTGTCTGCGCGAAGAAAGAAAAAACTCCGGCGGTTCTGTCTGCTGCGTCTGAAAATTAACCATGGACCCGCTTTCGTCTTCTTCCTATCATTGCCGGCTGACGATGAAGGAAGAAGACTATCTGGAATCCATTTTAAACATCTCTCTTGAAAAAGGATATGCAAAAGCAAAAGATGTTGCCGGGTATCTGGATATTTCACCGTCGTCTGTTTCGGAGATGTTTTCCAAACTTGCAAAAAAAGGACTGATAATTCACCGGAAATATGAAGGCGTCACCCTGACCGGACCGGGCCGGGTAATTGCAGAACAGGTGCGGTTCAGACACGATGTGCTGGTACAGTTTTTACGCAGCATTGATGTTCCGGCAGATATTGCAGACAAAGACGCCTGTTTCATGGAACATGAACTAAACACGGTAACCATTCAAAAAATCAAAGAGTTTGTGGAAAAGCGTCGATAAAAAAAATTTCAGCACCGTGTCTTGCGAACCGCACACGGCACTTCCACCGTGCATTTTCCGCAGACATCGGCACCGACTGCCTCTTTATTTTTTTGGCATGCTGAAAAACAGCGCTGACGATCAAACCCATCCAGCGTCAGCGCTCCGTTAATACAGCGCACCACACATTTTTTACACGAACCGTTTATCTTATATAAACAGAACTCCGTCTCCATTGGCCGGTCCGGTTCCACATCCAGCGTGGTCACCACAGACCCGAATCTGCCAAGACTGCCAATAGGAGTAATCAGCATATTGTTCAGCCCGAACGTTCCAAGACCTGCCGCCCGCGCAATATGGCGTTCCGACCAGCAGCTTACCAGCCGGTCCGGGTCAAACACCGGCTGGCGGGGAACTGCCGCCTGATAGCCGGCCTGCTCTATTTTATCAATCAGCGCCGTATTAATAGAGGCAATCAGGCGGTTGGTCTGAATATACGCAAGCGCCCACGAACGTGACGCTGCATTGCCCGTCATATTATGTTCGCCCATCTCCGGAAAATACGGCAGGAAATACGATATAATAATCCGGGCCCCGGGCAGAATATCTTCCGGCATCAGATGGTCAGAGGAGACTGCATCCCGCAGATTTAAAATCAGGGGAGACGCTGCATCTGCAAACCCGACCAGCGGTTTCCTCAGCCACGGCGCACGTGAAGCACCGGCATCAATGACGCCCGTTACAACCTCACGCATATCGGTATTCACTCGCCAAACACCATCGTCAGCAGGTCTACTGCATTAATGAGCCCGTATGCACCATGTTCACGGACATCCCGCTCGGAATATACCGAGACTGCATCCGCCGCATCTTTTCCGCAGACAACAAACGGAACCGGATCGGACGTATGTGTTTTCTTTGCAATGGGCGTCGGGTGGTCGGGCATGAGCATAACGCATCCGTCAAAATTCTCAAGAATATACCCGACCGCTTCATCC
>CAZAWD010000156.1:0-3286 GCA_964488725.1 uncultured Methanomicrobiales archaeon
TCAATACTGATTACATCAACGCCAAACGATGCGAGCTGCTGCACATACTCGACCAGACATATCTCTGCTGCGTTGAGGATATGGGTGCGGCAGTCCGAATCGGTTCTGATACGAAACACCCGGTTGGTTGCATCGCGCAGTGCCCATGACTGATTACACGACCGGCAGCCCTGAGCGGTCGCAGGAATACAGTTCTCCGTGACCATAACCTCCAGACTCCCCTGCACCATAACCTCAGTCTTTGGCGGGTGGGCGTATCCGGCAAGCTGGTTCATAAGTGTTTTTATCTGTTTGCCGGACAATTCAGGTGACAGACACACCTGCCGGCATGTTTTTCCAAACACCATTGCGGAACGTGCATTGGAAATGTTCAGGCCTGAACCGCCGTAGCGCACCACGTTTTTCAGCATGGCAGATATTCCCGGACTCTCGCTCATTACGCCCGCAGCTGACGCCGGGATTTTTGAGAGCAGACGCATCAGGTCGTGTTCGGCCACAATACGCGGCAGTTTGTAGATGGTGGGCAGATCATATATCTCATCAAAACCTTCATAGACCACCTGGCCGGCGCCTGACGAGTGGGCCGCTTTTGCACAGGGGATAGAATCCGTATACACCTGAATTACCGGCACCGTCCGGGCGAAGGTTCCGGCTTCATGTTCCTGATACGGCCGGGTCGTGCGGTTGGGGCCGGCAGACAGACTGCGGGTGCAGTCTTCAAGGAACCTGCGGCGCATATCGGCAATAACGCCCATCGGCAAAAACTTTGTTCCGTCATACTCCATCTGAATCGTGCGGATAACAAACGGGGTTGCACCGGTTTTCTGCATCTGGGCGGCAACGGCGTCAGCTGACACCGGCTGACGCTTCGCTTCCATTAACGCAATCTCAGACGCGGCCTGACACCCGTTTCCAAGAACCACGAGATGCCCGTCGGGATTTTCCGCCACTACAATATCCAGCGGAATACGGCCCGCGGGCGGCTTTGACAGTAACGCCGAAGCATATTTATCGGTTCGTAACCGGTGGGTAATCCAGAGTTCACTGCCTTCCACAACCTCGCAAGGAGCCGGAATCTTATAGGCATCCCCTTCCGGGAACACATACGGTTCTTTGTTGAGCGCAAACCCGATTTCACGGCCGGCAAACTTAAAGACGAGGCCGTCTCCGGTGTCGGGAATGGGTCCTTCGATTTTTACAATAACCTTGCCGCGGCCGGCGTCAAGGCCGTTAACGAACCCGGCGTAAACTCCGCGGTTGTTTGGTTTGTCCCAGTTCATCAGGGCGGTTCCTGTATCGCCCATCAGATATCCTTTGGTAAATCCGCGGTTAAAGGCAAACGCAAGATTTTCCATATCTTCCGTCTTCGGCTCAAAGGTCCCGGCGGCAACCGCATCCAGCGCATGACGGTATATACTCGTAACGACCGCAACATATTCGGGTGTTTTCATCCGCCCTTCAATTTTCAATGCGGCAACACCGCTCGCACATATTTCAGTGAGATACGGATAGGTGCATAAATCGCGGGGACTGAGCAGGTATTCACCGGACGTCGGGATTTTTTCGTTGTCTGCAAGCAGGGTGTATGCTTTGCGGCAGGGCTGGGCACACATACCCTGATTGCCGCTTCGCCCGCCAATAGCAGAGGAGAACAGGCACTGGCCCGAGTAGCAGTAGCAAAGCGCACCGTGTGCAAAAATTTCAAGTTCAACGCCAAGAGCGGCAGCAGACTGCACCAGAGACGCAACGTCTGCCAGCGGCGTTTCACGGGCAAGAACAATACGGGTTATCCCGTGGGAGGCCGCAAACTCAACGCCGGCCGCGTTGGTGATAGTCATCTGAGTGCTGGCATGAACCGGCAGTCCGGGCACGATTTCGCGGGCAAGGGCGGCAAGGCCTGCGTCCTGCATGAGGACCGCATCAACATCGGCATCCGAAAGGAAATGGAGATATTCTGCGGCGGCCTGCATGTCGTCGTCGCGGACTAGAGTGTTGACGGTAACATAGACCTTAACGCCGCGGCTGTGGGCAAAGCTGACAGCCTCTTCAATCTGATGGTGGTCAAAGTTCGAGGCATATGCACGGGCACCATACATCTTGCCGCCGAGATACACGGCGTCCGCTCCCGCGTAGACGGCGGCTTTGAGTGCATCGGGTGATCCGGCAGGGGCAAGAAGTTCTGGTATTTTCATAGATGATATATTCATTGGGTGGAGGAGAGATATTCAGTTTTGCATTGGGGCGATCAGAGGTCGTCTTCCATATTTTCCTGAATTTCCATTCGTTCGAGATCATTCTGCCATGAAGCAGGCGGCGTTGCGGCATCAAGTTTTTTTATGACTCTGGCCTGTTCGGATTCGGCGACCAGTGCAATGAGATCTGTTTTACGTTCTTCTATTTCAGTGTCGAGAACCGCGGCCCGTTGTTTTATTACCTCATACTGGTCGCGGCGGCCTTTCAGTTCGCCTGCTACGGCGTCAAGGCGTTTTAAATCAGCATCGCTGCTGCCGGCAAGGCGGAGTTTGTCAAACTCCGTGATGAGGTTTGCTATCTGTTTTTCGGTTGATGCCATATCTTTATTCAGGGATTTCTTTTGTTTTAGAAGGTCGTCGAGACGAACCTCCGAGACTTTGCGCAGACGTTTGAACCTTCCTTCCATTTCACGCATACGTTCGCGGTCGGTGTCTTTGGGCCCTGCCAGTTTCATGACCGCGGCTTTGATCTCGGAGTCGGTTTCAAGAAGCCGGAGAAGGTCTGATTTTAACGCGACAGACCGCGCGCTATCTCCGTCGATGATGGCTTTTGATATTGCTTTGCGTATCCATGACGCGGGTTTCATTCCTTCGCTCTGGGCATGGGCGGTGATTTCTTCTGCCATGCTCTTTGGAACGCGAAGTGAAAACTGAACGTCACAGACGGCATCATCATTCTGGGTTGCCATGTACAGAATTGTGTTGCAGGAGATATTAATGGTTCTGATTTGCCGCACGCAACAGCAAATGATTATACTTTGAAAAAGGAAATAGTATATCCATGTTCCCCCTTGACGAGCTCAGGGTCAAAGCGCGTGACCTCCATGAAGACGGCCACTCGGTTGATCAGATTGCAGATGAACTCAGTTTATCCACTGATACGGTAAACTGGCTCCTGATGCAGGGAAAATCGGCTACTGCCGCACCAAAAGATGTGCATATCGACTGGACCGTGATTAGTTCAAACTCCACGCTTCTTGGCGGTGCGGCTTCCATGCTGATGGCAAACTTTGAAAACAGGTGCGATGAAGAAG